>NZ_CAXGSH010000041.1:0-31066 GCF_964012375.1 uncultured Salinisphaera sp. | reverse complement strand
CTGCGCCGACGCGTTGCGGGCGCGGCCGATGCCGCGCACACCACGATCGAGGGCGCGCGGCATTTTCTACAGGAAGATCAGGCCGAAGCGATCGTCGAATTCATGCTTGCCCAAATGGGCCCACCGGGTTGAGCCTAGTCGGCATGTTCAGCTGATCTCTTCGTACAGCGCGCGATACTGTTCCGCCGCCCGGCTGCGCGGCGCATAGACGCTGATCGGTGCCCGATGCGCGCCCATCTGCTCCACGTGCGTGCTGTAGTCGATGAACGTCTTGGGCGCTTTTTTCATCGTCGCCGGCGGCGATTCGATCATCTCGCGATGCATCTTGCGGCGCCGATCGGCCATGGAGAAAAACGGAATCACCCGTGTCTTGCCGACCTTTTTATCTTCGACGTGTTCGAGTACCTCGTCGAGCGCGCGCAGCGACAGCGGCGTAGGCACCACCGGCACCAGCACGCGATCGGCGGCGCGCAGTACCGAGGTGGCCAGCGCGCCGATGCCCGGCGGGCAGTCGAGCACGAGCAGCGAATAGCTCTCCGAGAAGGGGTCGATCAGGCTTTCGAGCACCTTGCGCGGCTGCTTGGCGGCATGAATCTGGGCATCCCAGTCCCGGTAGCCGCGATCGCCCGGCAGGATCGCCAGTCGTTCATACGCCGTGGGCTTGATATAGCGGCCCAGCGGTTCCTTGCCGGAAACCACCTGCTTGGCCGAAATCTCGGGCGATTCGTCAATGCCGTAATACCAGCTTGCCGCCCCCTGCGGGTCCAGATCCCAGAGCAGCACATGCTTGCCCGACTGGGCCGCTTCGTAGGCAAGATTCACGGCGGCGGCAGTCTTGCCGACACCGCCTTTAAGGCTGTAGAGCGCGATTGTTTTCATGCGCCGGAGTTTAATCAGAAAACGAGACGCGCATCTATCGTGCGCTGCTGAAATCGGCAAGTGAACGCATTGACCGACGAGCACGACCGGTTAAGCTCGCCCAATGCGTATAGCCCTGATCGCCGATACCCACGGCCATCTCGATCCCCGCGTGGCCGATGCCGTTCGCGGTGCCGACGTGCTGGTGCATGCCGGCGACGTCGGCGACGGTATCGAAGCGGCCATGGCGCCGCTGGCGGCACGGATCGTGATCGTGACGGGCAATAACGACCCCGTCGATGCGCCGTGGCCGGAAAGCCAAGTACTCGATTTGCCGGGCGGTTCGCTCGTCGTGGTTCATGGCCACCAGTGGCCAGCAAAAACCCGCCATCGTAAGCTGCGGGATCGTTTTCCCGAGGCCCGTGCCATCGTGTGCGGGCACAGCCACCGGCGCCTGGGGGACACCGACCAGACGCCCTGGGTGCTCAACCCCGGCGCGGCCGGGCGCTCGCGGGCCTATGGCGGGCCCGGCTGGATCGAGCTGATCGCCGACTCGGATCGCTGGCAGGTGCGAACACAGTCGTTCGAGCCACCGACGCGACGGCGCTCACGATGATTGACCGGTCGTAGCCGAAGCAAGCGCCCGGCCATGCCCCCAACGGAGGCGAATATGTCTTCTCGCTGTGTGACCCTGGACTACGACGATCAGGTTTGCGTCATTACGATCAATCGCCCTGAGCGTCGCAATGCGGTCGATGGAGAGGTGGCCTCGGCCCTGCACGACGCGTTTGCCGCGTTCGAAGCCGACGAGGACCGGGCCGTTGCTGTACTGACCGGCGCGGGCGGCCATTTCTGTGCCGGTGCCGACCTCGAAGCCATGGGCGATGCCGATCGACGCAATGTGGTCGATGCGCACGGCGCCGGCCCGGGGCCGATGGGCCCGACCCGGATGTCGCTGGATAAGCCGGTGATTGCAGCGGTGCCGGGCTATGCCGTGGCCGGGGGCCTGGAACTTGCCCTGTGGTGCGATCTGCGGGTGATCGAGGATGCGACCGTCTTCGGCGTGTTCTGCCGCCGCTGGGGCGTGCCGTTGATCGATGGTGGCACCGTACGGCTGCCCCGTCTGATCGGCCAGGCGCGCGCGCTGGACATGATGCTGACCGGTCGTGCGGTCGCCGCCGACGAGGCCATGCAGATCGGCCTGGCCAGCCGCCGTGTCGGCAACGGAGAGTCGCTGGCTGCGGCGCTGGAACTGGCCCATGAAATCGCCCGCTTCCCGCAGCAGTGTCTACGCGCCGATCGGCGCTCGCTGTATGCGCAGTGGGATCTCGCGCTGGACGACGCCCTGCGTAACGAAGGCGCCGGCGGCTATCCGATCGTCTTCGCCGAAGCGCTGGCCGGCGCCTCACGCTTTGTTGACGGTGGTGCCGGTCGTCACGGCCGTTTTGATGGGCGTGATGACGCGTCCTGACAGTATGTCGATAGCCGGGGCGAGCTGCATTCAACGCGTGGACGCGTGTATCTCGCGACCCCCGGCCTCTTGTGCTTGAAAACGGGCGTCGGCCCGCCGCTTGGAGCGGGCCGACGTGAGCGTGGCTGCGGGCCGTCTAGAACCGTGCCGTCACCGCGTTTGCGCCGGCCACGGGATTCGAGTGGTCCAGCAGCGTGCCGGCAAGCTGATTGACGCGGGGTGTGTCGTTGCTATCGATATCCAGCGCCGCGAGCAGACTCGAAAACGATTCGTCATCGGCCGGTTGGGAAGTGGCCGCGGCCGAGCGTAGCGCCCCGTAGCTGACCACCACGAAGCGCTCGATCGACTGCTTTCTATCCAGCACGCCGGCATTGTCGTTCGGCGGCAGCGTCACGAAGTATTGATCGGGGCTGTATTCGTAGACGGCGCCCGACAACACGTCAGTTGTCGAGCTGTAAGAGCCCAGTCCCAGGAAAAAGATATTGCCTAAGAACCATCGATCAACTTTCGTTTCCAGCAGTTTGGATACGGTTTGATAGCCGTCCATCTCGAAAGAAACGGTTTGGCCGTTCTCCTTGTCCAGGCGTGAGCTCACCGGCGTCTGGCCGATGACCTTCCCTTCGACCCTTAGCAGTTGCACCCCTCGGCTCCGAATCGAACGACACGTTCTGATCGGTGCCGCCTGCGATGGTCGCACAGCCGCTGGCAAAGCCTACGGCGAAAATCAGCATTGCTGCCGTCGAAGCAGCCCTCAAGACGCCAAAGCGCATAATCCCCCAACGCCCTGTTGTTTTTGGAGTGCTGATATTAGCGCGGAATGCAGTAGAAGCGCGTGGTTTTCAGGAGATGCCTTGAATTATTTGTCCGTTTTGTCCTGAACGGGTTGAAGTCGTTGCCGCTCTGCAATATCGGGGGGGTCGTGAGCCGGCCTCGCAGGCGCCAGGTCCGTGCGCCGGTAAGCCGTCAGTAGACCTCGTTGGCGCGCACCGGATCGCTGGCGTCGGCTTCGTTCGCGCCTGATTCTTCGGCCTTGTTGAAGGCATCGAGAACGAACGCATAGATCATCGCCGTCTCTTCGAGCGCGGTGAAACGTCCCGGCAGGCCGCCGTGGCCGGCGGCCATATGGGTCTTGAGCAGCAGCGCGTTGGTGTCGGTCTTGTAGGCACGCAGCTTGGCGACCCATTTGGCCGGTTCCCAGTAGGTCACGCGCGGGTCGGATACGCCGGCAATCGCCAGAATCGGGGGATAGGACTGCGCCTCGACGTTCTGATAGGGGCAGTAGCTGCGAATGGTCTCGAAGGCGGCCACGTCATCACGCGGGTTGCCCCATTCCGGCCATTCCGGCGGCGTGAGCGGCAGGCTGTCGTCCATCATTGTATTGAGCACGTCCACGAAGGGCACGTCGGCGATGGCCGCGCCCCAGAGCTCGGGCCGCTGGTTGAGCACCGCGCCCACCAGCATGCCGCCGGCGCTGCCGCCATGGGGCACGATCCGCCCGGCCGCGCTGTAGCCGGTGGCCGCCAGATGTTCGGCCACGGCGATGAAGTCGCTGAAGGTGTTGGGTTTATGCGCCAGCTTGCCGTTGGCATACCAGCGGTAGCCACATTCCTTGCCGCCCCGGACATGGGCCGTGGCGTGCACGAAGCCGCGATCGATCAGGGAAAAACGGCTGGAAGAAAAAGCCGCGGCTTCGGATATGCCGTAGGCGCCGTAGCCGTGCAGCAGGCAGGGGGCCGTGCCGTCGATCGGCGTATCCACGTGATGAATGAGGGTGACCGGCACTTCGGCCCCGTCGGTCGCGGTGGCATGCAGCCGCCGCACGATATAGTCCTGCGGGTTGAACCCGCTGGGCACCGCGCGCCGCTTGCGTAACCGACGCTCGTGCGTGGCCATGTCGTAATCGTAGGTTTCGTCCGGCGTATTGGGCGCGCTGTAGATGAAGCGCAGGGTGGACGTGTCGTGTTCGTAGCCGGGTGCGATGCCCAGGCTGTAGGCCTCGGCATCGAAACGGATGGCATGGTCTGCGCCACTGGCCTTATCGGTGATGACGATACGCGGCAGGGCGTCGGCGCGTTCCATACGTACGCGAAAGTCGGCGAATTCGACATGATCGAGCAGCAGCCGGCCCGGCACGTGTTCGACGATCGTCTGCCAGTGTTCGCGTGCCGGGGTCGCGATGGGCGTGCGCACCATCTTGAAGTCTTCGGCGCCGTCGGCGTTGGTCATGAGCACGAAGTATTCGCCGTCGTCTTCGACGCTGTATTCCTGGCCCTCGACCCGTTCGGCGATCAGGCGAGGTGCGTCCCAGGGCGTGGCCGAGTCGATGACCCGCGTTTCGCTGGTGGCATGATCGTGGGCGTGGATCAGGATGAAGCGATCGCTCTGGGTGGTATCCACCGATACGAAAAAGCCCGGGTCCGCCTCGGCATAGACCAGCTCCGCGCTTTCCGGCGCATCGCCGAGCGCCAGCCGCCAGACCTTGCAAGGACGGTGGTTGTCGTCGAGCGTGGTGAAGAACAGGGTGGCGCTGTCGGCGGACCACATCAGGTTGCCGGTGGTGTTGGGAATCGGCGGCTGAACTTCACGCTGGGTTTCGATATCGCGTACGTGCAGCGTAAAGGCTTCGGAGCCGCGTTCGTCCAGGGCAAAGGCCAGCAGGCGATGGTCGCGGCTGTGGTTGACCGCGCCCAGGCTGAAATAGGCCCGGCCCCGCGCTTCGGCGTCGCCATCGAGCAGAATCTGTTCGTTGTTCAGGCCGTCCTCGGGCATGGGGGCATCGGCGGGGCGATCGTCGTTGCCGGCTCGCGGCGCCCGACAGAAGATCGGATGCTGGCCGGCCTCGCGAAAGCGCACGTAGTAGTACCAGTCGCCGTCCGGGGTGGGCACGCTGGTATCGCGTTCGGCGATGCGGGCGCGCAGCTCTGCAACCAGACGCTGGCGAAACACCGACAGCGGCGCCATATGCGCGTCGGTATGGTCGTTTTCTGCCTGCAGATAGGCGGCGATATCGGCATGCAGCAACGACGGGTCATGCATGGCCTCGCGCCAGTTCTCGTCGCGCAGCCAGGCATAGTCGTCTACCAGCATGACGCCGTGGCGTTGCTCGCTAACCGGGGCCCGTCGGGCGATCGGGGGCTGGCTGGGTTGGGGGCGATCGGTGCGTGCGTCGGTCATGCGGCTTCGTTCGGAAAAGGCCAACCCGATAACATCGGGCTCGAACGGCGCGTAATCAAGCCGGGTTCAGCCGAAGTCGCGTTTATCGATCAGGCGCACGGCCCGGCGGTAGGCCTGTTCGACCGCCCGGCGATCGAGTTCGCTGGTCATGGCGGCCACCGCGGCCTCGTGCAGGGCGTCCGCCTGGTTCTGCATGAGTCGGCGCTGATCGGAGCCCCTCAGGAACTCGCCGGCATCGCCGATGCGCATCAGCATGTGCACGGCGGCGTTGCGGTCGCTGGCGAAATAGGCGCGCAGCTGGTCGAAAATGGCGCTCGCCAGGGCTTCGAAATCGAAGCCACGGGCCCATACGCGCAGTTTGTCGTCGCTGTCGAAGCCGTGCCGACTACAGATATCGTGGCGGGCCACGCGATGCAGTGCCCCGCTGAGCCAGTCGAGACAGCCCATGGCGGTATAGGGGTCGTTGATGCCGGGCGAGAGCGCGCGGGCCGCGATTTCCACCAGTTCGTTGACCAGAAAGAACACGTCCTGGGATTCGGTACGTTGGCGCCCCCAGGCATAGGCGTTGACCAGCGTTTGCGCGATATCGTCATCCACGCGAGGGGCTGGCCAGGCCCACAGCAGCGTCTGGCCGGCGGTCACGAAATCGCCCGGGGCGCGCTCGATGCGCAGTACCAGATCGTGGCTCGCTGCGGTACTCACCAGCGAGCCGAACACGAGATTCTGGATATAGCCATCGCCGTTGGCGCGTACCGCCACGGCCTGTTGGTCGAAGTCGGCGGGCAGGTTCGCCGCAGGCTTCTCGCGGTCGGCCTCCACGCGGGCCTCGTAGCCGTCGATGGCCGCATCGAGATCACGGGCAACGTTGGCTACCACGTTGGAGACGTGCAACGACTCGGTGATGTGGTGGATGAAATAGATCAGCACGGCGAGGCTGGCCACGGCCATGCCAACCGAGAAGGCCAGCGACAGATGTGGCACGAACGCAGCGTTGCTTTCATGGCCCGCCTGCACCACGCGCAGCAGCAAAAGGCAGTAGACGAAGGTGGATACGAACGTGCCCAGCGTGATCTGGTTGCCGCGGTCGTTCATGAAGTTGGTCAGCAGCCGCGGGCCGAGCGTGGAAGTCGTATACGACAGCGCCGCGATCGTGATCGAGAAGGTCACGCCGGCCACCCCGATCATCGAGCCGGCCACGGTGGTCAGCAGCCCGCGCGCGCCGTCGGCCTGGATGCTGTAGATCCACGGCATCTGGGCGACCCACGCATCGCCGATACGCGAGTCGATCGCGGTGAACACGAACGACAGGATCGCCGCGGCGATCGACATGACCGTGGGGATGAACCAGTAGCTGCCCTTGAGGGTGTTCCAGTATTTGATCAGTTGCGCCATTGGCTTGGCTCGAAACGCCGGGCTCGGGATGATGGACGAACCATACCGGAATCCAGGAACGATCATGCAGCGAAAGATCCACGGCCTGACGATCGAATGTAGCAAGGGCGATATCACCCGACAGTCCGATATCGGCGTCATCGTCAACGCGGCCAACAAGCAGCTCAAGGGAGGCGGCGGCGTCGACGGGGCGATACACCGCGCGGCCGGGCCGAAACTGGTCGAGGCCAGTCGTGCCCTGGCACCCATCGAAGCCGGCGAGGCGGTGATCACGCCGGCCTTCGATCTGCCCAACGACTACGTCGTGCACTGCGCCGGCCCGGTCTACAGCAAGAGCCAGCCGGTGGCCGCCCAGCTGGCCAGCTGTTATCGCACGGCCATGCAGCTCGCCGAGCAGGAAAACGCCGAGTCGATCGCATTCCCCGCCATCTCGGCCGGCATCTACGGCTATCCGCTCGACGAAGCCGCGGATATCGCCGTGACCACCGTGGTCGACTGCGCGGCGCGCGCGCAAAGCCTCAAGCGAGTGCGTTTCGTGCTCTTCTCCGACGATGCGCTGGCCGCCTTCGAGCAGGCGCTGGAACGCCGTTGAGCCCGTTGAACAAGTCGTTTCTGACGGCGGTCACGAAACCGTCATGAAAACGCCCCGGTTCGTTCATCCGAATGTCACAGCCAGCCCCTAGCGTGCGGTGGCAAATGGCCTGTTGGCGTCGGGCATAGGTTTCCGCGAAGGACTGTTCTAGCCGCAACACGGTGTTGCGACGGCGCAGTCCTGTGCCCGGCCCGGGCGTTTCAACGCGGCAACCCTGCCAACGTCGACTGTGCCGGCGCAGCTGTCTGCGCATGCCAAAACAAGATTTACCACCACCACCGAGGGCGGACCATGAGCGAAGAAATCGAAGACCATCGGCTATTGAACGAAAGCGAGAACGAACCGTTCTCCTCCGTGCTGGAACGACGCGTATCCCGTCGCAGCATCATGCGCGGCGGGCTGAACGTCGCGGCAGTGAGCATGCTCGCCGGCTTCGGCCTGACCGCCTGCAGCGACGACGACAACGACAACCCGTCGGTCAGCGAAGACGATCGCGCCGCAGCCATGATGCTGGCCTTCGAAGCGGTCGCCGGCTCCAAGCAGGACGCCGTGGTCGTGCCGAGCGCGAATGCCTCGCAGGAAAATGCAGGCGCGGCGCTGACCGCGGGTACAGCCGCCGCCACGGCAGCCAGCGGCTATACCGCCCAGGTGGTCATGCCCTGGGGCACGCCGATCAATAATCAGGGTACGAACTGGCGTCAGGATTTGACCTTTACGCCGGAGATTCAGGCCAACAGCGTGGGCATGCACCACGACGGCATGTATCACTTCCCGATTTCCGACGACACGGCGTCGTCGAACTTCATCATGGCACTCAATAACGAGTACATCGATCAGAGGGCGCTCGCCAAAGGTTTGCCACAGGGCTACACACGGAACGAAAAGGGCGAGGTCCGGTTGACGGGTGAGCGTGACCCGGACGAAGTCCGTACCGAAATCAACGCCCACGGCGTGACCGTCGTCGAACTGCGCCGCGACGAAAACCGCGTCTGGGATGTGGTGCGCAGCTCGCAGTACAACCGTCGTATCACCAGCGCCACCCCCTGTGATCTGGAGGGCCCGGTGGCGGGCAGCCAGTATGTCGTGACTGCCTACGACAACACGGGCAGGACCACCCGCGGCACTAACAACAACTGTGCCAACGGTTTTACCCCCTGGGGCACCTACCTGACCTGCGAAGAAAACTGGCCGGCCATCTTCCGCAAGGACGAAGGTCGTGAAGCCGACGATAACCGCCTGGGCATTGATCAGGGCGAAACACGTTATGGCTGGGAGACGTTGGCCGGCGATGCGACGGAAAGCAACGGCGAATTCGCACGCTTTAATGCGACGGCTACCGCCAGTTCGGCTAGCGGCGACTATCGCAACGAGCCACGTACCTTCGGCTATATCGTGGAAATCGATCCCTACGACGCGACCTCGCGGCCGGTCAAGCGCACCGCGCTGGGGCGTTTCCGCCACGAAGGCTGCTGGCCGGGCAAGCTCGTGGCCGGCGAACCGGTGGTGTTCTACTCGGGCCACGATGCGCGCAACGAATATATCTACAAGTTCGTCTCCGACGCCAAGTGGGACCCGGCGGACGCCAACATGGCCGGGGCCACGACCGATCGCCTGGCGATCGGCGCCAAATACATGAACGAAGGCACGCTTTATGCCGCCAAGTTCAACGCCGACGGCAGCGGCGAATGGCTCGAGCTCGAGCCCGACACCATCGTGCCGGCCTCGGCCGGCAGCCGCTATGCCGGCCAGACGCTGGCCAGCGCCCTGGGTCTTGAGCCGGGCGATCGTGCCGGCATCATCATCCATACCTGCGACGCGGCCGACCTGATGGGCGCCACGCCCATGGACCGCCCGGAATGGGGCACCGTGGATCCGGTCTCCGGCGAGGTCTATATGACCCTCACCAACAACTATAAGCGACTGCCCGCGGGTGCCAGCGCCACGTTCTCCAACAACGGTGAGTCGATTGAAGAGCCTGGTGCGGGTTATGACCGAGCCCCGGTGAACGCCGCCAACCCACGTCCCGACAACAGCGACGGCCAGGTCATTCGCTGGGTCGAACCGTCGCCGGGCGAAACCACTTTCAACTGGGATATCTTCGTGTTCGGTAAGGTGCCGACGAGCAAGGACAAGAACCTGTCGAGCCTGTCGGAGCAGAATTTCTTCTCCAGCTGCGACGGCCTCTGGTATGACGACCGTGGCGACGGGAACGGTATTCTCTGGATCGAAACCGACAGCGGAAGCCAGTACACCAACGACCAGGTGTTGGCGGTGGTGCCGCAGAACCTGAGCAAAGGCGACAACGCCGCCGTGATCCACGAAGGCAACCAGGCCCAGCTCAAGCGCTTCGCGGTGGGGCCGAACGGCTGTGAAGTCACCGGCATTTTCGCCACCCCGGACAAGACGGCGCTGTTCATCAATATCCAGCATCCGGGCAACTGGCCGATTGATGACAATGGCAGCAACACGCCGGATGCCACGATCGAACCCATGGGCAACGTACGCCCGCGTGCCTCGACGGTGGTGATCCAGAAGGCCGACGGCGGTCAGATCGGCGTCTGATCCGCGGTGTGAACACGGCCCGACCAAGAGCCGCCTTCGGGCGGCTCTTTTTTGTGCGTGCCACGTGAAACCCCTGCGAATAAAGGCCGGGCGCCGCGCGTCGCGCAGATTCAATATGATTCAGCGCTGTGTCTTTGGGCGGCAAAACCTCGGCGATCCTGACCGTCGAACCGACGATTGGCAGGCCGACAGCCGCTGCAAGGCGCTGGCGCTCAGTAGAGGTGACAGCGTGCCGTATGCCCGGCGCCGAAGTCGCGGGCCTCGGGGTTGTCCTGTTTACAGCGATCCATGACGTGGGGGCAGCGCGGATTGAAGCGACAGCCGGGCGGCGGGTTCGCGGGCGAGGGCAGGTCGCCGGCCAGATGGATACGCTCAGCGCCGTGCCGGTCATCGATACGCGGCATCGCCGATAGAAGCGCCTGGGTGTAGGGGTGTTTCGGTGCGTTGAGCACCTCGGTTGCCGGGCCGCGTTCGACGATTTCGCCGAGGTACATCACCGCGATGTCATCGGCCAGATAGGACACCACCGCCATGTCGTGGGTGATGAACAGATAGGCCAGGTTGCGTTCGGCCTGCAGGCGCTTGAGCAGGTTGAGCACCTGCGCCTGTACCGAGACATCCAGCGCGCTGGTCGGCTCGTCGCAGATCAGCAGGTCCGGTTCGAGGGCGAGCGCCCGGGCGATACAAATGCGCTGGCGCTGCCCGCCGGAAAACTCATGCGGATAACGATCCAGCGCCGCCGCCGGCAGGCCGACATCGGCCAGCAGCTCGGTGGCGATACGGCGTCGCTCGGCGCTGTTGTGGCCGATCTTCTGGGCAACAAGCCCTTCGGCGATGATTTCGCCGACCAGCATGCGCGGGTTCATGGCCGAAAACGGATCCTGAAAGATCATCTGCAGATGCCGGCGCGCGGCGCGCAGCTGCCTGCCGGACAGGGCGGCCAGGTCGTCGCCGCCGAAGCGCAGCGTGCCGGCGGTCGGTTCGATCAGCCGGGCAAGCGCACGCCCGAGGGTGGTCTTGCCACAGCCGGATTCGCCCACCAGCGCCAGCGTGCGCCCGCGTTTTACGTCCAGCGATATGCCGTCGACCGCACGTACGTGGCCGACGGTGCGCTTGAATACGCCTTTCGTGATCGGAAAATGCACCGACACGTCGCGGGCTTCGAGCAGGGTTTCGGCCGCGTCGTCGCGTTTGGCCTCGTCAGCGGGGGAATCGGCGGCTGCAAGGGCTTTCGGGAGTGGTTCCCCGCGGTAGTTCGAATCGTAGAGATGGCAACGCACCTTGGCGCCAGCATCGTTTTGCCACGTGGGTGCGCTGGTGCGGCAGGCTGCCCAGGCGTATTCGCAGCGATCGGCGAATCGACAGGCGGGCAACTTCGCGGTCAGCGGTGGCACGGTGCCGGGAATCGCCGCCAGCTGCTGCCCGCGCTGGGTGGTGCCTGGCAGCGAGGCAAACAGCTTGCGGGTGTAGGGATGGCGTGGTGCCTTGAACAGCGTCTCGCGGTCGGCAAGTTCCACGATATGCCCGGCATACATCACCGCCACCCGGTCGGCGACTTCGTTGACCACGGCTAGATCGTGGGTAATCAACAGCAGGGCCATGCCGCGTTCGCGCTGCAGCCGGTCCAGCAGTGCCAGAATCTGGGCCTGAATGGTCACATCCAGCGCGGTCGTCGGCTCGTCGGCGATGAGCACGTCCGGTTCACCTGCGAGTGCGATGGCGATCACCACCCGCTGCTTGAGCCCGCCCGAGAGCTCATGCGGATAGGCATCCCAGCGCGCTGCCGGGTCCGGCATGCCGACTTCCTCGAGCAGGGCCAGCCCGCGTTCGCGCCGGGCCTTGCCGCGCAAGCCCGCATGCGTTGCCAGGGCTTCACCGACCTGCTGGCCGACCGTCAACACCGGGTTGAGCGCGCTCATGGGCTCCTGAAACACCATGCCGATACGTGCACCGCGGCGTTCACGCATGGCGGCCTCGGACAGGCCCAGCAGATCTTCGCCGCCCAGGCGTACAACGCCGTCAAGCACGCGGGTATTGGTTTTCGGTGTCAGCCCCATGAGCGACAACGCCGTCATCGACTTGCCGCAGCCGGATTCGCCCAGCAGAGCCAGGGTCTCCCCCGCGGCGATGGTAAAGCTCACGGCATCGACGGCGCGCAGCACGCCGTCCGGCGTATCCAGATGGGTGCGCAGCGCCTCGACTTCGAGCAGCGGGGGATTGGATGTCATGTGCTGAGTAAATCATCGGCCGCACAAAAACGAAACCGTCAGCACGTGCCGACGTGTCCGGGCGGGCGGCGTGAGTTATCGCTTCGTATGATGCGCCGCTGTCGGTGCTTGAGCCGGGGCGCGTCGGGCGACCCTTTCAGCAAACGGGTGTCGGGCTCGATAGAGGCGCTTGGCCAACAGCTGTGCGTAAACCGTCCATATCATGGGCGTTATCGTCGTTACGCAATGTGAGAGGATCGCGTCGTTGTCGCTCATGGGTTTGCGCAGGCTCGTCGTCCGACGCGGAGGCAAAACCTCAGCCGACAGACGGCGCCTGAACGGGGACGGCGCTTATCGTCTCGCCGTCTCGTATATACAAATTAATTATTTGTATTTCGATTAATATTCTTTTTTGCGTTGTCCGAATAGGAATAGAGTTCGCCTTCTGGTCCTATTTCCGGCGTTCCTGGTGCAAAAACTTCTGTTATTCGGCATGGCTGGGTTCATTGCTCAACTCGTCGACGGGTCGCTCGGCATGGGCTATGGCCTGACCTCTTCGACCATGCTGATCGCACTGGGCATCAGCCCGGCGGTGGCTTCGGCGTCGATTCATTTTGCCGAGATCGCGACCACGGCTGCCTCCGGCACGGCCCATTATCGTTTTGGCAATGTAGACGTCGCGCTGCTCAAGCGCATGGTCGTACCGGGCGCGATCGGTGCGTTCGTGGGCGCGCTGTTTCTGGGCTCGATCTCGGGCGATCTGATCAAGCCCTTCGTATCGGCGTTCCTGTTGTTGCTGGGCGTGTATGTCACCGCCTCGGTGCTGCTGGGCCTGCGCAAGACGCGCGAAAATAAGCTGCTGTCGCACTGGAAGACCGTGCCGCTGTCGATCGTGGCCGGCTTTTTCGACAGCGTGGGCGGCGGCGGCTGGGGGCCGATCGCCACGCCCACGCTCATGGCCCATGCCGGCATGGAGCCGCGCCGCGTGGTGGGCACGGTCGATGCCAGCGAGTTCGCCGTGACCCTGGCCGGCTCGCTCGGTTTTCTGCTCGTGCTTGGCCTGCACGGCATCAACTGGTCGTGGGTGGCGATCTTTGCCGTAAGCGGGCTCATTGCCGCGCCGATCGCGGCCGCGCTCGTGCGCTATCTGCCCGCCCAGGTGCTGGCCGCGATCGTGGGTGGCGCCATCATTCTCACCAACGCCCGTACCGTGCTGGGCTCGCTCAGCGTCGATACGGCCGTGGTGAATTCGCTGCTGCTGGGCGGCCTCGTGCTGTGGGCTGCGCTGGTGGCCTATGTCGTACGCCGCTATCGCCGGGGCACGACGCTGGCCGAGGCCGCCGGCTGAGCGCCGGCAGCCGTCTATAGCCTGCAACGGCTAGCGGGCGCCGCCGGCCGGTTCGGCGGGTGCCTTGCGCTTGACGGCACGTCCGCCGGCGTCGCCGCGCAGGCGCGGGTCGAAGGCATCGCGCACCACGTCCGCAAACAGGTTGGCGGCCAGTACCAGCACCAGCATGAATATGAAGGCGCCGCCCAGGCGCCACCATACGATCGGGTCGCGCGCCATTTCCATGCGCGCGGCGTTGATCATGTTGCCCCAGCTGTTCATGGTCGGGTCCACGCCCACGCCGATATAGCTCAGCACCGCTTCGGCGAGCACGAGCGCAGAGAAATCCAGCACCACCTGGATGAGCACGATATGCATCACGTTGGGCAGCATGTGCCGGCCCAGGATACGCATCGGCGAGGTGCCCAGCCCGCGTGCCGCGCTCACATAATCCAGCTCCGAGAGCTTGCGCACTTCCGCACGTAACAGCCGGCACAGCCCGGTCCAGCTGGTGATGCCCAGAATCAGGCACAGAAACAGCAGCCGCAGGTCGGCCCGGGCCGTGGTCGAGCCGAAGGCCTCGGCATGGTTCTCCATATAGACCTGCATCATCAGCACCGCGGCGGCGATGAGCAGCACGCCCGGAATCGATGACAGCGTCGTATAAAGGTACTGGATGACATCATCTACCCAGCCGCGGAAATAGCCTGCCAGCGTCCCCAGGAGCAGGGCGAAGGGCAGCATCACCAGCGTGGTGAGCGTACCGATGGCAAGCCCGGTCCGAATACTCTTGATCGCCTGATAGAGCACGTCCTGGCCCACCTTGTCGGTGCCCAGCACGTGGTATTGGCCCGCCAGTGAAGTAATCACGCCCACGAGCACAGCCAGTACGGCCATGGTGATCAACGCCGCCCGCCAGGCCAGCGGCGTGGTATCGGCTGCAATGTCGCGCGCCACCGTAGCCGGCGAGCGGCGCTCGTGGGCCGCGATCAGCCCGATCAACGGCACGCACAGCGCCAGCCAGACGGCCAGCCCCCAGCCCGCGCCCCGGGCCGCGCGGCGGGCGATATCCTCGCCCCGGGCCAGGCCGCTGTCATTGAGTGATGCGCCGGCATGGGCGAGGCGCGGGTAGACCTGGGCCTTGCTGCCATCGGCGGTGGTCACCACCTGTTGCACGTAGGAGTGCAGCGCGAACGGCGCCGAATAGGTGTATTCCGTGTGCTCGATCAATGGCGCGGCGATCGTATCGAGCAGGCTGACGACCTCGCCGGATACGCGCGTCTCGCCTGCCTCGTTGGTCACCGTCGGCCGATAGTGGACGCTGTCGAGCACGCCGATCGCCGTGTAGGCCAGCAGTATCACCAGCGTGATCATGCCCACAGGGCGGGCGAACACCCGCAGCCACGGTACGCGCAACGGCTTGCTGCGCGCAGCACACACCACAAACACCGCGATCGCAATCAGCAGCAGGTAGATCAGCGCGTCGGTGTAGAGGAGGACGTACACGGTCTTCAGCTATGCCGGTAAAAAATAGCGGTGGTCAGGCGATCAGGCCGCATCGAACTCGATTTTCTCGACGGTATCCAGGTCGATCCTACGCCTCGCCTGCCAAAGCTCGTACTGATCCTGTAATGCCATCCAGCTTTCGGGCGAACGACCCAGCGCTTTCGATAGCCGCAGTGCCATTTCGGAGCTGATCCCGCTCGTTCCCCTGAGTACGCGATTGAGTGTAGACGGCGATACGCCGAGCTTGCTCGCCAGCGTCCGCCCTGTAATGCCGAATGGCTGCATGTAGACATCACGGATGAATTCGCCGGGGTGCGGAGGGTTGTGCATGGTCATCAGTGATAATCCTCGTAATTCAGTACGTGGGCGTGACCGTCACGAAATTCGAAAGTGAGGCGCCAGTTGCCGCTGACCCATACCGACCATCGATCAGCGCCCTTCCCCGTAAGCGAATGCAGCTTGAAACCAGGGATATCCATATCATCGATCGTCTGCGCGGTATTCAACGCGGCGAGTTGCATTCGTAAGCGCTTGGCATGATCCGGCTGTATGCCGGCTTTCGACCCGGTTTCGAAGTATCGCTTCAATCCTTTATGTCGAAAAGATTTGATCACGTCATCATTTTAGCGCGTTGCGCAACGCGCAACAATTAATATGCTGTCGTCTTGATCTCATAACCGTATCCGCGGATCAAACAGCGTATAGCTGATATCCGTGAGCAGCAGCCCGACGATATAGAGCACCGACCCCAGAAACACCATCGCCCGCACGATAGCGAAGTCCTGGTTGTTGATGGCTTCGATGGTGTAGCTGCCCAGCCCTGGAATGCCGAAGAAGGACTCCATGATCAGGCTGCCCATGAACAGCAGCGGCAGCAGCACGACTACGCCGGTGAGAATCGGGATCATGCCGTTCTTGAGCACGTGCACGAACAGAATCCGCAGGTCCGACAGGCCCTTGGCGCGGGCGGTGCGGACATAGTCCTTGCCGTATTCCTCCAGGAATATCGTGCGATACCAGCGCGTGCCCGAACCAATACCGCCCACCACGCCGATGATCACCGGCAGCACCAGGAACTTGGCCATGTCCCAGCCGCCGTCGAAACCGGAAATGGGCACCAGATTCATCAGCTTGCCGGCCACATACTGGCCCGCGATGATGTAGAACAGCGGCGAGATCGACATCAGCAGCACGCAGAGCACTACGCCGCCCCAGTCGATGGCGGTGGAGCGAAAGAACACCAGCAACAGCCCGAAGGTCACGTTCACCAGCATGCCGACGATGAGCGTGGGCACGGCCAGCGCCAGGCTCGGGCCCATGCGTTCGAGAATGTCCGACGAAATCGAGCGCCCTGCGTCCGAGCGGCCGAACTCGAAGGCGAGCACCTTCACCGATTTCTGAAAGAACAGCGTCTCGGTGACGCTGTCCAGGCCATCGGCCTGTTCGTTATAGATGTAGGGCAGGTCGTAGCCGTGGGTGGCTTTCCAGGTTTCGATGGCCTCGGGCGTGACGCGCTTGAAGCCCAGCTGCATACGGGCGATATCGTCGGGCGTATTGACCACGAAGAACAACAGGAACGTAATCAGGTTCACGCCGATAAGCACCGGAATGGCGTAGAGCGCACGGCGGATGATGTAGGCCAGCATCAGCGCGGCCTCCGACGCAGGGCGCCATGCTCGCGGCGCCGGTAGATCCACACGCCCGGCAGCAGCAGCGCGATCAACAGCGCGAGGCCGGCAGCAAGCGGCCAGAGCACCGGGTTATTCCATTCGCGGCGTTTTTCGGCGCGCAGCGCGCCGTCCAGGCGCAGGTATTTGAGCGAACTCTGGATCATGCCGTTGGGTTTGGTGTTGTGCAGCCACTGGTGGTACAGCGCGTACTGGCGCGGGAAGTAGCCCCATTGCCAGGGCGCGTCGCGGCGCAGGATCGTCAGCATGCGCTCGATGATGGCCTGGCGTTCGGGGCCGTTCTCCATCACCCGCATCTGACGAAACAGCCGGTCGTATTCGTCGTTGGCATAGTTGGCGTAGTTCGAGCCGGCGTGCTCGGCGGTGCCGTTGGGCCCATAGAGCTGGGACAGAAAGTTTTCCGGGTCCGGATAATCGGCCATCCAGCCGCTGCCGAAATAGATCTGGACATTGCCCTCGGCGATCTTCTTCTGGAAGCGCGGCCAGGTGGTCGCACGTACCACCAGCTGAAGCCCGAGCTTGTCGAACTGCTGGCGCATCCAGTCCATCTGGGTCTTGAACTCGGGGCCGGTGGCGGGTGTATCGATATTCACCAGCAGCGACTGGCCGGTGTTCGGGTCGATGCCGTTGGGGTAACCGGCTTCGGCGAGCAGCCGCCGGGCGGTATCGATGGGTTTGCGCACGGCCTCGCCATCCACCCAGTCATACACCACCGGGTTCATGCCGGCCTTGCCGTCCTGATAGCCGAACAGGCCGGGCGGGATCGGCCCCTGGGCGACGATGCCGCGGCCGTTGAGAAACAGCGGGATATAGCTTTCCATGTCGATGGCGATCGAGATCGCCTGGCGCAGCTTGCGCCCCGAGTCGTCCAGCCCGCCGACCACGTCGTCGTTGAGGTTGAAGCCCAGATAAAAGATGCCCGGCAGCACCGTCGTGGCCAGCGACATGCCACGCTCTGCCATCGTGGCCGTGAGGTTCGGATTGCCCTCGGCGTCGATATTGATGGCCTGACCGAAAGCATCGTCGCTGATGCCGGAGACGTCGTAATAGCCCTGCAGGAACTTGTTCCAGTAGGGGATCGATTCCTGCTCGCGCGAATACACCGCGCGCTTGATGAAGGGCAGCTCCTTGCCGGCATCCGCCAGCAACCCGGCCGCACGGTCGCCGGCTTCGCCTTCGCTGGGATAGCGCTGACCGTGAAAGTTGGGATTGGCTTCGAGCACCATGCGCTGATTGGGGTTGTTCTCGGTGAGCATGTAGGCACCGGTGCCCACCGGGAACGTATCCAGGCTGATATTGCGTGATTTGAGCGCGGGCTGATCGTAGAAGCGGGTGACCTCGGGCGGCACGGGGGCAAAAAAGGCCAGCGCCAGCCAGTAGCGCAGCTGCGGATACACGCCCTGTACGCGGATTTCGTAGCGGTGATCGTCGATTACCCGGGCGCCGTCGAAATCGAAGGCGGTGAGGTCGAGCGATTCGCCGGGTGCCAGCTTGGCGCGCGCGGTGTCCAGGCGTTCACGCAGTTCGGCCAGGCCCACGATATGCGCGCTCATCAGCCCGAAGATCGGTGAATTCACTTCGGGGCTCGCCAGGCGCTTGATTTCATGCACGTAGTCGCCGGCGCGCAGTTCGCGCGTGCCCTGGTGTTCGAAATCGGCCGGGCGGCTGATGCCCACCATGTCGGTTGCGCTCAGCTCGGCATAGCGCGGGCTGCCGTCAGGGTTTTTCGCGAAGGCCGGATGCGGCTGGTAGCGAATGCCGGGCCGGATATCGATGGTGTAAACGCTGGTTGCCACCTCGGCGGCGGGCGTATCCGCGGGCAGCGGATTGTCCTCGGCGTCCAGATACTGCGGCTCGGGAACTGCGGTCGCGGTGGCCGGAATCAGCGTGTAAGGCCGCTTGAGATAGTGATACTGCAACGGTGGCTCGTAGATCGCGCCGGTGAAGCTGGCCTCGTCGGTGGCATAGGAACGGGCCGGGTCGAGATGGCGCGGCGGCTCGCGAAACGAGCTGTAGTAGATATCGCCGTCGCGATCGGCATCCGGATAGGGGTTGTTCCAGGGGCCGTTGCAGGCGCCGGTGGCGAGCACGACGAGTGCCGCGACAAGCAGCCGCAGGCCGTTCAGGCGGGACATTCGAGCAGGGTTCGCGATAAGCGCATGCCGTCAATGTAGACGATCGTGAAACACCTCCCAAGTCGTTTCGTCGGCGTGCGCCCCACCTTCGTCGTATGGAGGCCGCACCAACCGCGCTGGCACATTGGATCGAATAACGAAACCCTATGCGATCGAGGAGTGTGGCATGACCTATGAGGCCGAATTCGAACAGGCCCTGCGCGACCCCGAAGGCTTCTGGCGCGAAGCCGCCGGCGCGATTAGCTGGACGCGCGCGCCGCGCCAGATCCTCGACGCCAGCCGTGCGCCGTTCTATCGCTGGTATGCCGACGGCGAACTCAATACGGCCGATAACTGCCTGGATCGCCACGTCGAAGCCGGGCGCGGCGACGTGACCGCCCTCATCCACGACAGCCCGGTCACCCAGTCGCAGCAGCGCTACAGCTACGAGCAGCTGCGCGATGCGGTAGCAAAGTTCGCCGGCGTGCTGCACGGCCAGGGCGTGGCCAAGGGCGACCGCGTGATCATCTATATGCCGATGATCCCCGAAGCAGTGATCGCCATGCTGGCCTGTGCGCGCATTGGCGCAGTGCATTCGGTGGTGTTCGGCGGCTTTGCCGGAGCGGAACTCGCCAAGCGCATCGACGACGCCAAGCCCAAACTGGTGCTCTCGGCCTCCTGCGGTATCGAACCCACGCGCGTGGTCGAATACAAGCCGTTGCTCGACCGCGGCCTGGAGCTTGCCGAGCATGCCGTCGAACGCTGCGTGATCTTCCAGCGTGAAACCCGGCGCTGCGAACTCACGCCGGGCCGCGATATCGACTGGGTCGACGCGCTCGCCGACGCCGAGCCGGTGGACTGCGTGCCGGTGGCCGCCACCGACCCGCTGTATATCCTCTATACCTCCGGCACCACGGGTAAGCCCAAGGGCGTGGTGCGCGACAACGGCGGCCATGCCGTGGCCATGCACTATTCCATGCGTGCGGTATACGGGCTGAGCCAGGACGACGTGTTCTGGACCGCCTCCGACGTGGGCTGGGTGGTCGGCCATTCCTATATCGTCTATGCGCCGCTGCTGCTGGGCTGCACCTCGGTGATGTACGAAGGCAAGCCGGTGGGCACGCCCGATGCGGGCGCCTTCTTTCGGGTGATTGCCGAACATGGGGTGGACGTATTTTTCACCGCGCCCACGGCCTTTCGGGCGATCAAGAAAGTCGACCCGAACGGCGAGCTGGCCCGGCAATACGACGTATCCAGCCTGCGCGCACTGTTTCTGGCCGGCGAACATACCGATCCGGATACCGCGGCCTGGGCCGGCGAAAAGCTCGACGTGCCCGTCGTCGACCACTGGTGGCAGACCGAAACCGCCTGGCCGATGAGCGCCAACCCGTTGGGGCTCGAACAGCTCGACGTGCCGCCCGGCTCGGCGGGCCGACCCGTGCCCGGCTACGATATTCGCGTGCTCGGCGCCGAAGGCGAAGAAATGCCCAGCGGCGAAATGGGCGATATCTGCGTGAAGCTGCCGCTGCCGCCGGGCTGTTTCCCCACGCTTTGGCAGAACGACGAACGCTACAAATCGTCGTATCTCGAAACGTTCGAAGGCTATTACCGCTCCGGCGACGCCGGCTATTTCGACGCCGACGGCAATCTGTGGGTGATGAGCCGGGTGGACGACATCATCAACGTGGCCGGCCATCGTCTATCCACCGGCATGATCGAGGAAGTCATCGCCGCCCATGGCGACGTGGCCGAGGCCGCCGTGGTGGGTGCCGCCGATGCCGATAAGGGCCAGCTGCCGGTCGCCATGGTCGTGCTCAAGTCCAGTGCCACGCGTGCAGCCGAGGAGATCGTCGCCGAACTGGTGGCGATCGTGCGGGATCAGATCGGCCCGGTGGCGGCATTCCGCCATGTCGCGATCGTAGATCGACTGCCCAAGACACGCTCCGGCAAGGTGGTACGGGCCACCCTGCGTGAAATCGCCGACGGCAAGGACTGGACGACCCCGGCCACCATCGACGACCCCGCGATTCTCACCGACATCGAAATCCAGCTCGGCCATATCGGCTACGCCAGTCGCCGCGCGGGCTGACCGCGCTGCCCTCGCCGGCGCCAGGGGCGCTGCGGTCCCGGATGCTGCGCCGGGCCGCATGCGCTACCGTAGCGCGGGCTGGCAACTGCCTTGCCGCGTTCGAGCGAGTCGAACGCCGTTGTCCCTGTAGCTATCGAGTCACGCTGCGATAGGCTGGTTGCGCCCGGCTGTTTTGCAGAAGCCGTGGGTTGCGGCCGATGACGATACTAGGGCTCGCGCCCGTGCGCGCCGGGGGCAGGCGACGTCGCGCCGGGGCTGGCGTGGCCGATAAACGCCGATAAAGGCCGATAATGGCGGTTAACGATACGCAATCTATGAAATACACACGCAGCGCATGGCACGGTCGATTGGTACGGGCCGCGATACAGGCCGCGATCATGCTCGGGCTCGCGGCGAGCGCGCCGGCCTTCGGCGACGATTTCTCGGACGCCATCACGGCCTATCAGAAGGGCGACTACGATACGGCGCACGATCTGTGGGCGCCGCTGGCCGAAGCCGGCGATGCGCGTGCCCAGTTCAATCTGGCCCTGCTCTACGGCAACGGCCTTGGCCGTGCGCTCGATCGCGAAACGGCACGACGCTGGTTTCAGGCCGCCGCGGAGCAGGGCAACGTGCAGGCGCAGTACAACCTGGCGCGAATGCTGCAATCCGGCGACGGCGTGGAGCGCGATATCGCGGCCGCGCGCGACTGGTATGAAAAGGCGGCCCGCCAGGATTTCGCGCCCGCACAGAACAATCTCGCTCTGATGTATCTCGAAGGCCAGGGCATGCCGCGCGATCGCGCGCGGGCCGTGCGCTGGTTCAGCCGTGCCGCGCAAAGTAATCCCGAAGCGCGCAACAACCTCAACGGGCTGGCCATGCGCCTGCCCCAGGCCCGCGTAATGGCCGGTCTGGTCAACCTTCGCGCAGGGCCGTCGATGCAATCCCAGATCATCGACCAGGTCAGCCGCGAAGATACCGGCGTATTGCTCGATCAGCGCGCCGGCTGGTCGCGGGTCTGGTTCGTGGACTACGACAGCATCGGCTGGATCGCGGATCGATTGATTGCCGTCGACCGGACCCGAAGCGAAGCGTCGGCCAACGTCGCCGAGGCCGAGCCGGAGGCGCCCGCCGATGCGCAGGCCGTCGCCGATACAGCCACGGCGTCGACGAATGCCGGCGGCGGCCCGTCTTCCACGGCAGGCCAGAACGAAACGCCGGCCTCCGAAGGCGAACAGCGCGCGAACGCCGGCCAGTCGGCTGCGCCCCAGGGCCCGTGGTATACGGTGGCCAGCGGTTCGGCCGAGCTGCGCGACGAACCCAGCACCGACGCGTCGGTGCGCGATCGCCTGGCCTACGGCACCTCGGTGAAAGTGCTGGAGCAGCGCCCGGGCTGGCGGCGTGTGGAACGCGCCAACGGCGAAGCAGCCGGTTGGGTGGGCGCCTTCGTGCTCGCCTCCGACGATGCCGCCAACGCGCGGGAAGCGGCCCAGGCCCAGGCTGAGGCCCAAAACCAGGCCCGCGCCGAGGCAGAAGCGCAAGCCCGGGCACAAAATAGCACCGTGCGCGAAGCGCCGGCCGACGTGGGCACCGGCGGCGGCTGAGTGTGGCCCGGGGCGCGTCTGGCCGGGGGCGTTCGCGCCTGCAGGCCCGCTATGCGCCGCCTAGCGCTAAGCGCATCACGTAGTCGTCCATCACGAAACCGTTGCCGATCGATTTGACGTCCTCGCGCTCGATTTCGAAGCCGGCATGCTGGTACATGGCCACCGATGCCGCGTTATCGCGGTTCACCCGCAGGCACAGGGCACGGGCATCGAGCGTGCCGGCGACCTCTCGAGCCCAGTCGATAAGCTGCCCGCCGATGCCCTGGCCGCGGTTTTCGGCCAGGATGTAGAGCTTGTCGAGCCAGGCGATATCGGTGCTCTGTTCGTCGGGCGACACCGCGGCAAAGCCGACCGGCGTGCCTTCGACCCAGGCGAGCACGAAGCGCGTGCCCTGTGCCTGCTGGTCGGCGATTGCCTTGGCGCTGTATTGGCTGGCGAGCATATAGTCGATCTGCTCGTAGCTGATGATGCCGGGGTAATGCTCGTGCCAGATACGATGCGCGAGTTCGCCCAGCTGCTGGTGGTCGGCTGCGCCGGTGGCGGGTTTCAAAAGGCCGTGGGTCATGGTTGGCTATGGCTTTTCCGGGTCAAGCGCTCGCGCACCGCGCTGGCATAGTGCGGGTCGGCCAGCAGTGCCCGGCCGCGCCGGGTTTCGCGTAGCCGAGTTTCGAGCCAGCGCAGGCGCCGTTGCAAGCGTCGGGCGGGGTCGCCATCGGTCTGTGCGGTGCGCAGCAGGTCATCGATATCGCGAATTTCACGCCAAGCTTCGATTTCCGGCGGTACGTAGCCTGCGTTCTTGAGCAGCCGATAGCCGGCCCGCAGCTCGGGCGGCACGTCGCGTGCAGCGTCCCGTGGCAGCGGCTTGCCGGCACCTTCGAGATTGTCGAACTCGCCGCGTTCGGCGGCGGCGTGAATATGCGCGTCGGCAAGGCGGTCGAGCAGGCTCATGGCAATCGGTTCAATGCGGTGGGTAGCGGGTGCCGGCGTTCAGTGTAGCGGCGCCTGGCGTGGCCTGCGATCCGCAGCGTATGTAACGCTGTCATGGCGAGTTTCGTAAAATGCATTTTTTTCGCCGCCTCGTGGTCGCTCGTGGCAAGCGACAGGGCGCGAAGACAGGGGTAGCCGATGACAGAGTTTCTCGCTCCGGCGCTGGACGGCGCCGACTACAGCGATCGCGTGGAGGCCAATGGCCTGGAACTGGCCTACGAGCAGTTCGGCCGCGACGAGCACCCGGCGCTGCTGCTCATCATGGGCCTGGGTACCCAGCTGACCGGCTGGCCGGATGCCTTCTGTCGCGCGCTGGCCGATACGGGCCTGCGCGTGATCCGTTTCGACAACCGCGATATCGGCCTGTCCAGCCAGCTTGGCAGTCGCGGCCCACGCTACGACGGCGCCCGCAGTGCGTTCATCAAATCGTTGTTCGGCCGGCGAATCCGCACCGCCTATACGCTCGACGACATGGCTGCCGATACGGTCGCGCTGATGGATGTGCTGGGTATCGAGCAGGCGCATCTGGTCGGCGCCTCCATGGGCGGCATGATCGCGCAGTTGGTCACCGCGTACCATCCCGAACGGGTACTCACTCTGACCTCGATCATGTCCACATCCGGGGCCCGGCGGCTGCCACGCGGGCGTCTGAAGGTGCTCATGCGGCTGGGCAAGGCGCCGCGCAACAACGACCCGGATACCGTCGCCCGGCATATGGCCAGGACCATGCGCATGATCGGCAGCCCCGACTACGGGCGTAGCCTGGAAGACTGGACCAGCGAGATCCGGCGCAACGTCAAGCGCAGCTATCGCCCGGCCGGCAGCCGGCGCCAGATGCTGGCGGTGATGGCCGCGCCGTCGCGGGTGGAAATGCTGGGTCAGATCACCCAGCCGGCGCTGGTCATTCATGGCAAGGCCGATCCGTTGCTGCCGGTCAAGCACGGCCGCGATACCGCAAAACACCTGCCCAACGTGCGCTACGAAGAGGTCGAGGGCATGGGCCACGACCTGCCGCCGCGGCTATTGCCGGCGTTTGTGGACTGGATCGCCGAGCTGGTGCACGGCGACAACGACGGGCGTCCGGCCTAGCCAGCGATCGCGCCGAGCGCGTCAGCCGAAATCGAAGACGGCCTGGTCGCCGGCGGCGGGCGGGCGCTCGAAAAGGCTGCTGTCGAGCGCGATACGTCGGCGGGCGCCGATGCCGGCCCGTCGGCAGGCCAGTTCGAAGCGTTTGGACAGCAGCTGGGCGTGTACGCCGGTGCCGCGCATGCGCGTCCCCCAGTTCGAATCGTAGTCGCGTCCGCCGTGCATCTGCTGAATCAGGCTCATGACGTGGGCTGCGCGTTGCGGGTAGTGGGTTTCCAGCCATTGCCGAAACAGATCGGCCACGCCGTGCGGAAGGCGCAGCAGTACGTAGCCGGCGGTCTGGGCACCGGCCGCGGCGCCGTGCTCGATCAGCGCTTCGAGTTCGTGGTCGGTGATCGCCGGAATGACGGGCGCGACCAGCATGCCCACCGGCACACCGGCCTGGGCGAGCGCTCGAATCGAGCGTAGGCGCTGTTTCGGGCCGGCCGCCCGCGGCTCGAGACTGCGCTTGATGGCGGGATCGAGGCTGGTCAGGCTCATCATCACGCTCACCAGGTTGCGCTCGGCCAGGGCAGCGAGCAGGTCCACGTCGCGCTCGATCAGCTGGCCCTTGGTAATGATCGACAGCGGCTGGTTGTAGCGTAGCGCCACCTCCAGCAGCGCCCGGGTGATGCCCAGCTGTTTTTCGTCCGGCTGGTAGGGGTCAGTATTGGCGCCGAGGGTGATCGGCTCGCAGCGATAGTTTGGATCGCGCAGCTCGGCTTCGAAGCGTGCCGCGGCATCGGCCTTGTAGTAGATCTCGGTTTCGAATTCCAGCCCGGCAGAGTGGTCGAGATACTCGTGGGTGGGCCGCGCGAAGCAATAGATACAGCCGTGACTGCAGCCCTTGTACGGGTTGATGGAGGCATCGAAGGGCACGTCCGGCGAGCTGTTGCGGCTGATCACCCGCCGTGCCGGGTCGGGGTGCAGATGCGTGGCCGGCCGCTCGATATCTTCCAGGTCCAGCGTGGCCCAGCCGTCGTCGAAGTCTTCGGCATGGGCGTTGGCAAAGCGCGAGACCGGGTTGGTCAACGCGCCCCGGCCTTTGCGGTGGATCGGTCGATGCGGCATGCTGATAACTGTATGCATGAACAGTTACGAGGGCAAGCACGCTCTGCCGGGCGGCTAGGGGGTAATCACCTTGCCGGCCCAGTCGAACAGCTGGCCGCTGTCCTCGGGCGTGAGCTTCGCGATTACCTCGAGCAGATGCTGGGCCGCGGTGTCCGGCGTTTGCAGCTGCTTTTCCGGCACGTTGCGCTGAAATGGTTCGGACAGGCCGGTATCGACCGTGCCCGGATGCAGGCCCACGCAGACCAGCTGCTTGGAACGTCGGCGCAGCTCGATCGCAGCGGTACGGGTGAGCTGGTTCTGGGCGGCCTTGCTGGCGCGATAGGCATACCAGCCGCCGTAGCCGTTATCCGAGATCGAGCCCACCCGGGCAGACAGGCTGGCGATGACCGCGCGCTCGCCGTGGATGAGCAGGTCGTGAAAATGCTTGATCATCAGGATCGGCCCCGCGGCGTTTACCGCGAACGCGCGGGCCAGATTGTCCGGGTCAACATCGGCCAGCTTCTTCTCGGGCCACATATGCTCGCCTTCATGCAGGATCCCGCCGCACGTAATCAGCAGATCGAGCCGGCTCGTGAGCGTACCCACCTGTTCGCGAGCCGCAGCGATACTTGCACCGTCTGCAAGATCGAGCGCACAGGTCTGCAGGCGCTCGCCGTGCTGTTGGGCCAGTTCGGTGAGCGCGGAATGGCTCTTGGGATCGCGCGCGGTCGCGATCACTCGGCTCGACTCGTCGGCCGCCAGAAGCCGGCGTACCAGGGCGAGCCCGAGCCCGCGACCGCCGCCCTGAACAAGACAGATCTTTGACATGGCCATTCCAGTTTTCGATACGTTAGCCGCTAGTACTTCTCCAGCGTGTTGTGTCGATGCACGGCGCAGGCGCCGGCGAGCTGCGCGAGCGAAATAAATCTATAAGAAAAGACGTGCGGGTTGAGCATGACATCGCTTACCAACGAGTATTACAGCCTGAGTGCGAGGGCAGCGGGGACCCCCGCGGCGCTTAGCGACACGCCGCCCACGCGCCTGCTACAGCGCCAGATCGATCGCGGCTTCAGGCAGCTGCGATTCATGCCCGAGCTGGAGCCGGCCTTTCAGGCTTATCTGCGTGTATCCGGTCAGTTCAGCCGGGCAAGCCTGATCGTATTCGCGGTACTGGGCGTGTTGGTATCCGCGTTGATCGACGTGGCGTGGCTGAATCTGCCCCACGAGCTGTGGTTGCCGACCCGGCTTATTCAGTTCGGCGCCATGGTGCCGATGGGCCTCATCTGCATCTTCCTGTGTCTTCGTCATTCGGCGAGCCGGGCGATGGACGTGGGCACGCTGCTGTTGTTCGTGACCGTGTCCGCGGGGCTGCTGGCCCAGCGCGTGGTCGATTCCCAGCTTGGGTTCGAGCTGCCGCTGGAACTGGTAGGGGTGAGCGCGGTCGCCATGCTGTGCCTGTCGCGCGTGCCATTCTGGTCCCAGATGCCCACCCTGCTCGTCGTTGCCCTGATCACGGTCTGGGTCGAGTTGACGGCGGTCACGCGCCTGTCTTCGAGCCACTACGATCTGTTCGCGACCGGGTTATTGTTTCTGGCGGCTCTCGTGGCGGGCTATGCGTCGGAATACACCATCCGCTGGACCTGGTTGAATGCCACGCTGCTGCAATACCTGTCTCGGCTGGACCGGCTGACGGGGTTGCTCAACCGGCATGCGCTGGAGGATCAGCTCGAGGACGGGCAGGCGCATGCGCGCCGCGAGCAGCTCGACTATGCGCTTGTCATGGTCGATGTCGATGCATTCGGGGCCTACAACAATCACTACGGGCATCAATGCGGTGACCGGGCGCTGCAGCGGGTTGCAGACGTGTTGGCCGAGCATGCGCGCCGCCCCATGGACGTTTGCGGGCGCTACGGCGGTGAAGAGTTCGTGCTGATGTGGATGGATTGCGACGCCCACAACGCGCGGACGATGGCAACCGCGCTATGCGAGGCGATCGAAAAGGAGCGTATCGAGCACCACTGCTCGCCCGCAGGCAAGCACGTTACCGCCAGCGTCGGCCTGTGTCATGTCAGCGCGGCGTATGCGCACACGTCGCTGGATTCGGTTTTGCGCGAGGCCGATCGTATGCTCTATGCCGCCAAGAGCGCGGGCCGCAACCGCATGTGTTATAGCTGCTATGACGACAAAGCCCGGCCCTTTCAGTCGCCCTAGCGCGCCGCGCCTGTCAGTAGATAAGCCAGGTCAGTACCACGACCCCGAGTACCGCCCACACCACGGCTGCCACCACCCGCCGGCGAATGGCTGCACGTACCGACGAGGCGAGCATGGCCAGGCCGATCACCAGAATCAGAAGGCTCAAGATAGAGTCGTTGATGCCCAGCGCGCCGGTCAGCCCCTGGACGAAGCTGTCGATCGCGCCGTAAAGGTTGTCGAACAGCCAGCCCAGGGCATCGACGATGAACCGGATGACGGCGCCGAGCTTTTCGCCGATCCAGTGGAAAAGATTGTCGCTATCCATGCGTATGCAGGCCGGTGGCAGGAAATGAGGTCTATCCGCCCAGTGTACCGGTAACGTCGCGCTGGCAAGCGATCCGGCGGTTCGCCGCAGAGCCGGGCGTTTGGTCCCGACCCTGCGACAACCCTGTCGTTCAGGATCAGTCCGACGCTTTCTGAACTTCCTGGCCGGCTTTCTCGATATCTTGGCCGGCGCCCTTCATGGTGTTGCTGCAACCACTCATCAGGGCCAGGGAAAAGACGGTCAGGGCCAGTACGGCCGCGATTTTGGAGCGATTCATGGGTAGCGTTCCTTGGATGCGAAATGGGCGGGAAGAAGTACAGCCCGACGTTCGCTGAATATAGGCCATGGCAGGGCAGTGAAACCAGAGGTTCGTGTCTCGCAACGAAGAACCCGCCGCCTATCGCGGCGGCAGCACGCGGTCGTGCAGCACCCGCCGCAGTACGAAGCTCGAATGCACGCCGGATACACCTTCGATACGGGTGATATGTTCCAGCAGCAGGCGTTGGTAATCGTCCATATCGGTGACCGCGATACGCAGCTGGTAGTCGGCCTCCTGGCCGGTGATGAGCAGGCATTCCTGGACCTGCGGCAGGGCAGCGACGCGGGTCTCGAAATGCTCGAAGCGTTCCGGCGTGTGCTGGTCCATGGAAATGAGCAGCAACGCGGTCAGGCCGTAGCCCAGGGCGCGATCGTTCACGCGGGCGTGATAGCCGGTGATGACGCCGGCCTCTTCGAGCGCGCGAACCCGGCGCAGGCAGGGCGAGGGCGACAGGTTGACCGCCTCGGCCAGCGCCTGGTTGCTGATCCGGCCATCGGCCTGAAGCAGTTCGACAATCTGGCGATCGAAGCGATCCAGTTCCACGTATTCGCTGCGGTTTTTCATGAAGCGCAATAAAGTGACCGTTGGTATTCAATTAATAGCAGGAAATTGCGCAGCGGGCGAGCTCGCGCGGATTTTTGGCAATCCTGTGCCGACCCACAGGCGTTAGACTATGGGTCAGGCAGTCGTGCAGGCACGGCTGCCCAGACCAAGCGATCAGCCGAGGACAGACCATGAGCCGTTTCGACCACCGCAAATATCGCGCAGCCCCCCGGGTGCCGGCCTTCAACCGCACCTGGCCGGATCGCGATCTGGAAAAAGCCCCCATCTGGGTAAGCGAAGACCTGCGCGACGGCAACCAGGCGCTGCTCGAGCCGATGACGGTCGAACAGAAACAGCGGCTCTGGAAGCTGCTGGTGGACGTCGGCATCAAGGAAATCATGGTGGGCTTTCCCTCGGCCAGCCAGCCGGACTACGACTTCGTGCGCTGGTTGATCGACGAGGATCAGATCCCCGAGGACGTGACCATTGCCGCGCTCACGCAGTCGCGCGATCACCTGATCGATCGCACCTTCGAATCGCTGGAAGGCGTGGACAAGGCCATCATCCATCTCTACAACTCCACCTCCACGGTGCAGCGCGAGCGCGTGTTCGAGATGGACGAGGACGGCATTGTCGATATCGCCGTCAAGGGCACCCAGCGGGTCAAGGAAAACGCCCAGAAGCGCCCCGGCGTGCACTGGCGGCTGGAATATTCGCCCGAGAGCTTTTCCTCCACCGAGGTCGAGTTCTCGGTACGCATTTGCGAAGCGGTCATGGACGTCTGGCAGCCCACGCCCGACGACAAGATCATCTTCAACCTGCCCAACACGGTGGAGCTGGCCGGGCCGCATCATCACGCCGACCAGATCGAATATTTCTGCCAGCACATCAAGAACCGCGACAGCGTGATCGTGTCGGTGCATACGCATAACGATCGCGGCGGCGCCGTGGCTGCGGCCGAGCTGGCCATGCTGGCCGGTGCCGAGCGCGTGGAAGGCACGCTGCTGGGCAACGGCGAGCGCACCGGCAATATGGATATCGTGATCCTGGCCATGAACCTCTACGGCCAGGGCATCGACCCCGAGCTGGATCTGAGCGATCCGGACGAGATCATTCGCGTAGTGCACGAATGCACCGGCATTCCCCTGCACCCGCGCCACCCCTGGGTAGGCGAGCTGGTGTATACGGCGTTTTCTGGCAGCCACCAGGACGCCATCCGCAAATCGCTGCGCAAGCAGGGTGAGGACGAACACTGGCAGGTGGCCTATCTGCCCATCGACCCGCGCGATATCGGCCGCGATTATCAGGCCGTGATCCGGGTGAACAGCCAGTCCGGCAAGGGCGGCATGGCATTTTTGCTGGAGCGCGATTTCGGCATCAGCCTGCCGCGCTGGATGATGCTCTCACTGGCTCCGCATGTGCAGGCCGAAAGCGAGCGTGTAACCGGCGAACTCTCGAGCGGACGCATCCGCGAACTGCTGTTCGAGCATTTCTCGCGCCAGGAGCCCTTGACGCTGGTGGACTACGGCCTGCGTCGCGGCGAGGACGGCCAGACGCTGGACGTCACGCTCTCCGACGGGCGCCAGCGTATCGAGCTGCGGGGGCATGGCAACGGCCCGCTTTCAGCCTTCATCGATGCCTGGCACGGCCATACCGGCGAAGAAATCGCGGTGGCGGATTATTCCGAGCATGCCCTGTCGGCCGGCAGCGATGCCGATGCCATCGCCTTTGTACAGCTGCGCAAGGACACGCTGCGTATCCCCGCGGTCGCCGAAGACAGCGACACGGTGAGTGCTGCGCTCAAGGCGATTATTGCCGCGCTCAATCTCTCGCGCGAAGAAGACGAGACGGGCCAGCGCGGCGGGCTGACCGCACTGGCGAGCTAGGACTACGTCTTACGACCTCGCGCTAAAAAGCCGCTACGGGCCGATTGCCCGTGGCGGCTTTTTAGCGTCTACAGA
>NZ_CAXGSH010000040.1:0-31706 GCF_964012375.1 uncultured Salinisphaera sp. | reverse complement strand
CCTGCTTATTGGCTTGGGCACGCTACGCTCTCACTTGTCTGTCAATCGCGCGCAACGCACCCGGCGCGACTGCGACAGGTTGTGCAGAGCTTTCCTAAACGCCGATATCCTCGTTCCAGAGATCCGGGCGCTCGCGCATGAAGTCGACCATCAACTGGCGACAGCCGGCATCGCCCAGCACCTCGACTTCGACGCCGCGTTCGGCCAGCAGGGTTTCTTCACCCATGAAGCTTTCGTTTTCGCCAATCACCACGCGCGGGATGCCGTAGAGCAGAATCGCGCCGGTACACATGGCACAGGGCGAGAGCGTGGTGTAAAGCGTGACGTTCTTGTAGAACGACCCGGGGCGGCGGCCGGTGGCTTCGAGCGCGTCCATTTCCGCGTGCAGGATGGCGCTATCGCGCTGTACGCGGCGGTTATGGCCGGCACCGACCACCTCGCCGTTGCGTACCAGTACGCAGCCGATGGGCACGCCGCCTTCGTCCAGGCCCAGCTGTGCCTGCGCCAGGGCCTGGGCCATGTAATCGCTGTGGTTCATCGCAAAAGATCCGCAAAAGCGCGAGTTTAGGCGCTCAAGCGCTGGCAGGCGAGCGAGCCGGTGCTGCACGCCCGCGCGTCGGCGTATGAGTAAAACTGCGAATAGCCGGGACGCGCGCAAGCCGCTATCAATCGTGTATCAAGCAAGAGAGTCGACATGACCACACAAGACAAGCTTGCCCGCTATCGTGATCGCCGGGATCCCGAGCGCAGCCCGGAGCCTTCGGGCAGGGCCGGCGTCGGCAAGGGCGGCGATCGGCCGATTTTCGTGATCCAGAAGCACGATGCCTCCACGCTGCACTACGATTTCCGGCTTGAGATCGACGGCGTGCTCAAGTCCTGGGCCGTGCCCAAGGGCCCGTCGACCGACCCGCGCGAAAAGCGCCTGGCGGTGGAAACCGAGGACCACCCGCTCGACTATGCCGATTTCGAAGGCGTGATTCCTGGCGATCAATACGGCGGCGGCACGGTGCTGGTCTGGGATACGGGGCCTTTCGAGAACGCCAAGCGCGACGACGACGGGCATATCGAAAAGAGCCTGGCCGACTGTTTTGCCGACGGCCATCTCACCGTGGTGCTGCACGGGGAGAAAATAAGCGGCGGCTATTCGCTGACCCATTTCCGCAGCGAAAACGGCAAGCGCCAGTGGCTGCTGGTGAAAATGGACGACGATGCGGCCGATGCCCGCCGCAACCCGGTGAACACCGAACCCGACTCGGTCTTGAGCGATCGCGGTCTGGCCGATATCGCCGCGCAGGGGCCGGACAATGACTGACTGGCGCGATGAATTGCCCGAGCGCGTGCTCGACGATACGCGCAACCTGACCATGCCGCGGCGCTTCGAGCCGATGCTGGCCACGCTGTCCGATACGCCGTTTTCGGACACGGAGTGGATATTCGAACGCAAGCTCGACGGCATTCGCCTGCTGGTCTTTCGCGACGGCGATCACGTGGAGCTGCTTACCCGCAACGGCCAGTCGCGTACCGACCATTTCCCCGAGCTGGTGGCGTGTTTTGCCCAGCAGCCGCATCGGCGCTTCGTGCTCGACGGCGAAGTGGTCGCCTTCGACGGCAAGGTCACCAGTTTCTCGCGTCTTCAGCAGCGTGCCGGCATCAGCGACCCCGAGGCCGCAAAGGCCAGTGGGGTGGCGGTGTATTTCTATGCCTTCGACTGCCCCTGGCTGGACGGTCTGGATTTGCGCCGCGTGGCGCTGCGCGATCGCAAGCAGCTGCTGCGCAGCCAGTTCGACTTTGGCAAGGCGCTGCGCTATACCGCGCATCGCAATACCTGCGGCGAAGACTATCTCGCCGAAGCACGGGCCAAAGGCTGGGAAGGCATTCTTGCCAAACAAGCCGACAGCCCCTATCGCTGCGGACGCTCCCGGCGCTGGCTCAAGCTCAAGTGCAGCCGTGGCCAGGAGCTGGTTATCGGCGGCTTTACCGAGCCGCAGGGCAGCCGCAGCGGTCTCGGCGCGTTGTTGGTCGGTTATTACGACAACGGCGATCTGCACTATGCCGGTCGGGTCGGCACCGGCTTCGACGAAGACGAGCTGGCGCGTCTGCGCCGGTCGCTCGAGGCCATCGAACGCAAGACCTCACCCTTCATCGACCCGGGCGCCCAGCAGGCCGGGGTGCACTGGGTCACGCCGGAGCGCGTGGCAGAGTTCGCCTTTACCGAATGGACGGACGACGGCCGGCTGCGCCACCCGAGCTATCTCGGCGAACGCGACGACAAGGACGCACGCGAAGTCGTACGCGAACAGCCCGAAAGCGCACCGTGAGTATCGAAATCGGCAACGCCGACAAGCTGTTCTTTCCGAAGGCCGGTTACACGAAGGCCGATCTTGTCGACTACTACCAGCGGATCGCCGCCCAGCTGCTGCCGCTGATCGAGGGCCGGCCGTTGACGCTGCACCGCTTTCCGGACGGCATCGACGGCGTGAACTTCATCCAGAAAAGCGTTCAGGACCACTATCCGGACTGGATCGAGCGGGTGACCGTCGATAAGGAAGACGGCGAGATTACCCACGCCCTGGCCCCCGATGCCGATACGCTGGCCTGGTTGGTCGACCAGGGCACGATTGCCTTTCATGTCTGGCTCTCGCGCGCCGATACGCCGCACCATCCAGACCGGCTGATCTTCGACCTGGACCCGCCCGGTGACGATTTCGACCTCGTGATCAAGGCAGCGCGTTGCCTACGGAAACGTCTGCACGACCTCGATCTGCAGGCGTTCGTGATGACGACCGGCTCCTCCGGCCTGCATGTCGTCGTGCCCCTGGATCGCAGCGCCGACTTCGACACGGTTCGCGATTTTGCCGAGCGGATTGCCGAAGGCCTTGCGGCCGATCATCCCGACGAGTTCACGACCGCGCATCGCAAGGACAAGCGGCGGGGCCGGCTGTATCTGGATATTCGGCGCAATGCCTACGCCCAGACCGGTATCGCGCCGTATTCGCTACGCGCAAAACCCGGTGCGCCCATCGCCACGCCGTTGGATTGGGATGAACTTGGCGACGCCAAGATCGGCCCGCAGCGCTTTCATATGGGCAATATCTTTCGCCGGCTCGCGCAGCGGGATTGCCCCTGGGCCGGTATCGACCGCCAGGCACAAAGTCTGACGCCCGCGATTCGCCGGCTGGATGATTGATGCCCGCGGCGAACGGCTGGGCCGGTAGGCCGCGGACGTAAGAAAAGACGCGGCCAAAACAGGACGACCTCCGGGACGCGTTCCCATCCGTGCAGGTTGGCTTGGGCCGAAGGCCGTAAGCCAACACGGCAACGCCTGTCTGCCCGGCTCGGCGCGTGGGGCGGACCGGCTCCGCCGGCTGCGTTCTTTGTTGGATTACGCTGCGCTAATCCAACCTACGCCCTGCTTGGTCGTCGCCCGCTATCCGCCTACGCGACGCGATCGGCGTCATGTGTGGGTTGCGGCACCAGCGCGCGCAGAAAATCGAGCTGCAGCCCGATATTCGTTTCGTACCAAGGTGGCAGGTACGGATCGAAGTGGTTGGCGTCGATCGTCTTTATGGTGACGCTATCCGATGCCTGGGCTGCCACCCGGCGTTGGTCGAACGGCGCCACCGTATCCCGTGTCGCGCCGATGATCAGCGTGGGAATACGAATGGATTTCAATTGCTTGAACGGGCGATAGAAGCCCATGGTGGCAAGCGAAGCGGCCGACACGCGGTTGTCGTATTCCGCGTCGAGATGCGAGGCGATCCAGGCATCTATTCGCCAGGCCCCGTCCCGATCCATGGAGGCATACTCGTCTTTCGGGGCGATGATCGGGATGTAATGGGTACGCCCTAGGCTGGCGAAGTCGCGCACCATGTCCAGCCCGAATCGCAGCATGCGTGGGGCCGGTACCGCGGTCACCGCGCGTAGGCCGTCGAGCATCGGCACCTGGGCGATCGCGCCGTAAAGTTCGGGATGGGTGGTCGCGATCTTGACTACGTGGCCGCCGCCGAACGACGTGCCCCAGAGAATGATCCGGCGATCATCGACTTCCTCCAGTGTGCGCACGTGGGCGATCGCGCGCTCGACCACTTGCTCGCGCTTCCAGGGGTTGATGGTGTGGCGTGGCTCGCCCTCGCTGTCGCCCCAGCCGGGGTAATCGAAGGTCAGAACCGCGAATCCCGCGTCGTTGAACGCTTCGATGAAGGGCGTGACCAGCAACAGCTGGGTACCGCCCCAGCCATGCACCATGACAATCGTGGGGTAGGGGGCGTTATCGCCGCTATCGGGCACATGCAGCGTGGCCGCGCAGTTCGCGCCCTGGCTCTTGAAGGGGACCTTTCTTTTTTTGTGCGAACCCATGCGTGCTCCCTGTTCGCGTCATCGGCCCTGTTCAGCGCGGGTCGCGCAGGCCAGGGCGGCGCATATGCAAAAAATAGTATTTTCGGATAATACGCCAAGCGTGGAAAAGGCACGAGCGCGAATCGCCCAGTAGTTCGCCTGCCGGGCATGGGCCGCGCTCGCGCCGGCCGGTGGCAGCCTGCCGGCGGGCTACCCGCCGCGTTGAAGGGCCAGGCAGCCTGGTCGGCCACGCCGCTACGCTGTTCAGGCGAGCGGCGTGGCGTTGGCTAACGCGGCGGTGCTCGCGTTAGTAGTCCTGCTTCAAGCGCCCGAAGTAGAGCAGCCCGGAGCCGATGCCCAGGACCACGAGTGCGAGCATCACGGCAAAGAACGGCCAGGGGCCGAAGTTGTAGATGATGGGCAGGGACAGGCCGGTCACGAGGCCGCCGCCAAAGAAGGGCTCGAACACCATCTGCTTGTAGCCGAAGGCCTCGTAGGCCGGGGTCTTGTTGTCCGGATCGGCGATCTTCATGAGGATCAGGCCGGTGGCGGTCACACCCATGGATTGGCCGATATCGCCGATGCCGCGCTCGAACCAGTACTTGGGAATGACCCGCGGTGCGAGCCACAGGAACATGCCCACGTTCCAGGCGATGCCGGCCATACCGAGCATCAGGAAAGCCGCCCAGTGATCGGCGATCACCGTCAGCGACAGACTGGCGATGGCGGCGGCGATGAGCAGATCCAGCGCGAAGCCCTGAATGCGCTCCATCAGGCCGCGATCGAGCAGGTTGTGCTTGTCGAAGCGGGTGAGAATCTGTTGTACGACCAGACCGCCGATCATGGCCAACGGGAACAGCGGCACGGCACTGAGCAGTTCGATGCCGTTCTCGCCTGCGCCCCAGGTCACGCTTTCGACCCAGCTCATGGCTTCGAGAATGCCCAGGCCCACGAGAATGGCCATGGCGATGAAGCTGAAATGCAGGGTCAACGGTTCGATCGATTCCGAGCGTACCGTCATGTTACCGGCCGATAACGGGCGATCGTCGTGGGCGACCAGACCCCGGCGCTGATCGTGCGGGATGCTGGCGACGCTCTTGTCGAGCACGGCACTCTTGCCGGTACGCACGCCCCAGTTGATCAGGATGATGCCGAACACGATGCCCGACACCACGCCGACCGTGGCCATGCCCACCGCCAGATCGGCGCCGTCGGCAAAGCCGAGTTCGGCAAACGTGCCCTGCAGGCCGGCCGCGGTGCCGTGGCCGCCTTCGAAGCCGATTTCGATCAGTGCACCGGCCATGATCGGCACGCCGAAAAATGGTGCCAGAACGAGGGCAGCTATAAGAATACCGATGACGTACTGACCGGCGCCCAGGGTGATGCCGAAGGCCAGCTGCGGCCCGGCCAGGCTCCAGACGCGATTGAAGTTGGGCAGCGGAACGCCGAGCAGCAGCGTGGCGAATACCACGTTGATCAGCAAGCCGGGCAGGTCACTCCATATCGACAGCATGGATTCGGGAATTGCCCCCTGCGCGAGCGCTGCTTCCTCACCGCCCACCGCACGCGCGATGGCGCCGAGTACGCCGGGGCCCAGAATCAGCCCGATGGCGCCCGCCAGAATCGAGGCCGGCAGAAACAGTTTCTGGGCCGGCGCCCAGTGCATGCGCACCCATTTGCCGGCGTAGAGCAAGATCGCCAGCATGAGCAAGGAAAAACCAATCTGATCGGCCGTCATGAAGCCCCCTGTTTTATCGGTGTGCTTGTTGTTGTCGTAATGTCGTTGGAATCCGGCCCGCCAACGGCTCGGCCCGCGAACCGTTGCCGGCGCGGGCCCCCCTGCCTGTCAGCGTAGTCTGTTCCATGGCACAGGCAAACGCAGCTTTCGTGCCGATGCGCCCGGTTTACTATCAATCCCCGCGCGGTCGAATTCGAGCGAATATAACCCGCTAAAGATAAAAGAGATTTTATTTCATTAGTCTTTAGTCGACGTCGATCGCGGCGGCCAGTTCTTCTTTAGTCATGCGGCTGCGGCCTTTGATATCGAGCTGCTGAGCGCGATCGTAGAGCTCGTCGCGCGTCATATCGGTGCCTGCCAGGGCGCAGTCGCCCGGTTTATTCGCTTTCTTATTCGATTTCTGCGGTTTGTTCTTGGACGACTATGATTGAAAGTGGACCGCTACGCAGTCCGCAAATAACCCGAGATGGCGTGAGTGCCTGACGCACCGATCGCCTGCCCGGGTGTGGACATCACGACGAAAACGGATGGATCGGTTGAAATCGCGGTCGGTTTCGGGATTTCAGCGAACGTGCCGATCGATTAAAGACGCAGGCCGACAGCCAGCCGATTGAGCGCGTTCATGAGTGCGACCGAAATCGTGAGATCCGAGATTTCGGCATCGCTGAAGTACGGTTTGAGTGCTTCGTAATCGGCATCCGGAGCAGCGGTTGCCTCGATATGGGTCAGCGATTCCGCCCAGGCAAGCGCGGCGCGTTCTGCATGGTCGAAACGCGGGCTGACGCGCCACCCGGCCACGCTGTCGATCTTGGCGTTTTCAACGCCGCGCCTGCGCAGTGCCTGCGAATGCATCTGGGTGCAGTAGGAACAGCCGTTGATCTGCGACACGCGCAGGTGGGTCAATTCGATCAAGCATGGGTCGAGCGGGCCGTCCTCCAGGGCTTTTTTGGTCTGCAAAAGCCCCTGGTAGGCAGCAGCGGACAGTTGGTTATAGGGCAGGCGAAGTGCGTTCATGACGATCTCGTGGTGATGGATGGGCGGTTGGCGAGGGTGGTGCAGGCCGGTGAAGGGTCAGGCGGGCTGATCCAGCAAACCGGCGCTGCGCAGCTGATCACGCACGGCGTCGAGCGTTGTGGCAGTCGTTGCCGCGTCGCACGTCAGCCCTTGCAGGTAATGGAAGGTGACATCGCGAATCCCGATGGTGGCCAGCACCTGCTGCACGTAGGGCGAAAGGAAATCGGGCTGGGCGTGTGTGCCGCGGTGAAAGCCGCCGGAGCTGACTAGCATGGTGGTCGGGCGATCGGCCAGTAAACCCGCTTTGCCCTGTGCGGTCGGCGCGAAGCTGCGGTGAATACGCACCACGTAATCGATCCAGAGCTTGAACGCGGCCGGCACGGCGAAGTTGTGCATGGGCAGGGCGATCAGGGTGCGATCGCTGCGCTCGAGTTCGCCGATCAAATGCTCGGACAGGGTAAATCGGGCGTCATGTGCCGGCGCATTACCCGTCAGCGCGGCGGCGTATCCGGCGTCGAGCGGTGGTAATGCCGGGCAGGTCAGATCGCGTTCGAGGACGGCGGCCTGCGCATCATGACGCGAGATGTGCCGGAGTATCTCCTGTGCGAGCCGGTAGCCGTGTGCTTGCCCACGATGCGGGCTGCAATGAACGAATAGCGTGCAGGTCATGTCGCGTCACCGGCGTCGAGGTCTTCGTAGAAGCCGATGCTTCGGGTCAGCATCCCCTGGCGGAAATAGAAGCGCTGCGCGCGCGCCATGCCGAGCCCGGTATCGAGCACCAGTTGCCGGCAGTCGCGGGCACGCGCCTCATCACGAACAAAGTCGAGCAGCTGTGCGCCCACAGCGCCACCTCGGTAGTCCGACCGCACGACAAGATCGTCGACGAACAGAAAACGCCCGCTCATCAGGTTTTCCTGTATGCGATAACCGATCAGGCCGATCGCCGTGTCGGCATATCCGGCCGCCACCAACCGATAGCCGTCGTGTATCTGGCGTTGCACCTGGGCCGCGAATGTCGCGGCGTCGGCTAGATGCGGGCGTAGCTCGCGCATCACGGCAAAACAGTGCCGGCAGTCCTGTTCGTTCGTTACCGCCGTGAAATGCAATGGCGTCATCGGGTGTCTCCAGTCATGAGGCCGTGACTTTAGGCTCGACATGACCCATGCGACAGAGCCAAGATTGGGTAGGTTGACCGGGACATCTGCATGCACCGCCTGGAACTGAGCCCGGATCGTTTTTCGACGACACCGCTTCACCGACAGCTCTACCACCGCGTTCGAGATGCGATCGCCGGCGGCCGTCTGAAGCCGGGGGATCGCGTGCCGTCGATACGCAGTCTGGCCAGTGAGCTCAACCTGTCGCGCGGCACGGTGGAGCTGGCGTATCAGACGCTGGCCAGCGAAGGCTATCTGCTGTCGCGCGGTGCGGCGGGCACCGTGGTTTCGCCGCAGATCATCCCCGCTCGGGTCGCGCGTGCCACGGCGTCGCGGCCGGGCGCCGACGTTGCGATAGCTGAGCCGACGCCTACGGGCCCACAACCCTTTCAACTGGGTCTGCCAGCACTCGACGCGGTACCCACCCGGCTATGGCAACGGTTGATGACGCGTCGTCTACGCGCGATGGATGTCGCCGCGCTCGACTATCCCGATCGGCAAGGCAAGCCCGAGCTACGCAATGCGCTGGCCGCGTATCTCGGCGTATCGCGCGGCATCGCCTGTGACCCCGACCAGATTATTATCACCGCCGGCTACTGCGAGGCTCTAACCCTCGTCTGCCGAACGTTGCTGCAAACCGGGGATCGCGGCTGGTTCGAGGAGCCAGGCTATTTTCAGGCCCGCGCTACGCTGCAAGCAGCCGGCATTGCGCTGACGCCGGTCGAAGTGGATGCGCAGGGCCTGAATGTGGAGAGAGCCCGGCGGCAGGCAGGCTATGCCCGTGTCGCGGTCGTCACCCCCACCCACCAAAGCCCGACCGGCGTATCGCTATCCCTGCCGCGTCGACTGGCGCTGCTCGAATGGGCGCGCGAGAACAAGGCCTGGATCATCGAGGACGACTACGACAGCGAATATCGCTATCACGGCCGTCCGCTACCGCCATTGAAAAGCCTCGATCACGACGGTCGCGTGCTCTATGCCGGTACGTTGAGCAAAGTGCTCTTCCCCGGTATCCGACTGGCCTATCTGGTGGTGCCGCGAGCCGAGATCACGCGCTTTCAAGACGTGCTGCAACGATACGGCCACGGCTGCCCAGAGCTGTCACAGGCCGCCCTGGCCGATTTCATCGAGCAAGGCCATTTCGCACGCCACCTCAAGCGTATGCGCGCCCTCTACGCCCAGCGTCGCGAGTATCTGCAAAAAGCGTTGGCGGCCCGGTTCGGCGATCGGCTGCGCATCGATTCACAGGCGGGTGGAATGCACCTGCTCGTAAGACTTGACGACGAAGATAGCGACGTCGAACTGGCCGAGCGCGCCCAGCGCCAAGGTCTGAACATCCAAGCGCTGTCGACATGGTGCGCAGGCCCCACAGCCCAGAGCGGCTTACTGCTCGGCTTTACCAATATCGTGTCGGCAAATGAAGCGGGCCGTCTTGTTGACTCTCTCAAGCAGGCGTTCGACGGCTGACGCGACACGGCCGTTCCCGGAAGCGGAGTAGCCATCGGACCCGATGCCGTAGTGCAGCGGGTAATCACCGCAGCAATGGCTATAACCTTAATCGATATACGGTGGCTGGAATCGTGCTCATTGCGATAGCCGCCGAGCCGAACCGCGCAAGGCTCGTACGACAACTCAAGCGACGATGCGGGGGCAGGCGTCGCGGTCGGGAATTCGCGTTTCGATCATGGGAGGCGGGTGGCCAACTGCCATTCGGCGGGTCACGCAGTATCGGCGATGGCGACAAAGCCGGCGTCGATCATCTCGGCCAGGGCGAACGGTTCGATCTCGATTTCCAGGCCGCGTCGGCCGCCGCTGATGAAGATGGTGTCGAATGCGATCGCGGATTCGTCGATGAAGCTGGCCAGCGGTTTCTTCTGGCCCAGCGGGCTGACGCCACCGAGCACATAGCCCGTGGTCTTTTCGACTTTCGTGCGTTCGGCCATGAAGGCCTTTTTCGCGCTTGCCGCGGCGGCCAAGCTTTTCATATGCAGCCGGCCGGAGACGGGCACGATGGCCAGCACCAGTTCGTGGTTGTCGAGTTCGGCGACCAGCGTCTTGAACACCTGCTCGGGCGCGACGCCGAGCTGTTCTGACGCGTCGATGCCGTAATCGCTATGCGCGGTGGTGTGCTCGTATTGATGCAGCTCGTAGTGGACGTTGTGTGCGTCCAGAAGTTGAGTCGCAGGTGTCATGGGCTCGACGCGGGTCCGGTATTCTTTTCGAACGGTGCCCTAGTATTCTAAGCTCATGAATATCGTCGATAGACATGCAGACGATTTGGCCCGCATCGCTCGCCGCCACGGCGTGAAGCGGTTGGAGCTTTTTGGCTCCGCTGCGCGTGGGGATTTTGATTCGCAGGCCAGCGATCTCGATTTTCTGGTCGAGTTCGGCCCGGAGCCGCCGGGGGGCGTGGCGCATGCGTATTTCGACCTTCTCGATGCGCTTACCGATCTGTTCGGCCGGCGTATTGATCTGGTAAGCAGTCGCGCGATTCGCAATCCCTATTTGCTGGCGAGCATTAACGAAACCCGGCGTTCCGTGTATGACGCGCAGGCCTGAGACGTACATCTACGACGCATTGCAGGCCGCCAACGCCATTGAGGCGTTCGTCGTCGGCCAGGGCTATGCGGATTATCAAGAAAGCGCGCTATTGCGTTCTGCCGTAGAGCGGCAGTTCGAAATCATCGGCGAAGCGTTGAATCGGCTAAGACAGCTGGATGTCGAGCTGTTCGCGCGCGTTCGAGGCGGGCGTCAGGCCATTGGCCTGCGCAACATTCTGATACACGGGTATGCGAGTGTGGATGACGCGATCGTCTGGGCAACTCTCGAACAGGATTTGCCGCTGATGCAGGTAGACCTGGAAACGTTGATAGCCTCAAACCCGAGCGATCAATAAAGCACTCGTTTGAGATCTAGGCTGCTCGGGTAAACAGCGCGGCGTTGCAGCTGAGTTCCTCAACCCCCGATATACGACATCTCCACCTTGCCGTCGGCATCACCGCGGCGGTTGGCGGTTTCTTCGCCGCGCTGTTCGGAATAGCGGTCGCCGCGGGCGGTCCAGATGCCGGCCAGAAGTGCGCGTAGTTCGTCGTCGCTCGCGCCCGAGCGCAGCGGGGTGCGCAGGTCGCGTCCGTGGACGCCGAACAGGCAGGTATAGAGTTCGCCGATGGCCGACAGCCGAGCCCGGGTGCAGCCGCCGCAAAACGGCTGCGATACGGAGGCGATGATGCCGATCTCGCCCGCGCCGTCGTCGTAGACCCAGCGGTTGGCGGTTTCGCCGGGCACGTTGGCGGGCAGGCGGCGGATGGCGTGGCGGGTTCGAATCGTTTCCACGATTTCGCGGGCGGTGACGACTTCTTCCATGCGCCAGCCGTTGGAGGTGCCCACGTCCATGAATTCGATGAAGCGCAGCACCACGTCGGAATGGCGGAACTGCTCGACCATCGGCAGGATCTGGTCTTCGTTCACACCGCGCTGGATCACGCAATTGACCTTGACCGGCGTCAGGCCGGCGGCCTGGGCGTTTTCGATGGCGGTGAGCACTTTCGAGGCCGGGTAGCCGACATCGTTGATGGCCTTGAACACGTCGTCGTCGATGGCGTCCAGGCTGAGCGTGACCCGGTTCACGCCGGCGGCTTTGAGTTCGCGGGCGCGCTGTTCGGTGAGCAGCGAGCCGTTGGTGGTCAGGCAGATGTCGTCGATGCCGTCGATCGCCGCCAGCCGTGCAATCAGCACGTCGATATCCCGGCGCAGCAGCGGCTCGCCGCCGGTCAGGCGCAGCTTGGTCACGCCGAGGCTGGCTGCGATACGCGCAAGGCGCTCGATTTCTTCGAAATCCAGCAGTTCGCGACGCGGCAGAAACAGATGTTCGCTGCCGAACAGCTCGCGCGGCATGCAGTAGGTGCAGCGAAAGTTGCAGCGATCGGTCAGCGAGATGCGCAGATCCTGAAGCGGGCGCGCGTATCGATCGGCAACGGCGGGCGCCGTGGCGTTTGCTTGGTGGGAGACAGTCATCACTCGAACATAATCAGGGTTACTCGTCGCCGTCTCAAGCGCTATGTGGCCAAAAGTGCGCCTGTAAATCCCCGGCAGGTCGGCGAATGCCTTCGCGTAGCGGCATTGCAGTGGCACCATATGTCGCGCAACGCGACGAATTGTCACATCGCGTCGGGCTGCAACCAGGTGCATCATACTTTCGTATAGTCGGGCGCAGCCTGCGGTACGTGGGTACTGAGGCCCAACCGCCCTTCAGGCGTCGCAGGAGAGATCGATGGCACTCGATGCAGAAATCCTGTCGCGGATCCAGTTCGCGTTCGTGGTTTCCTTCCACATTCTTTTCCCGGCTTTCACCATTGGCCTGGCGAGCTGGCTGGCGATGTGCGAAGGCATGCACCTGTTCACGGGGCGCGACGTCTTTCGCCGGCTGTATCAGTTCTGGGTCAAGATCTTTGCCGTGTCCTTTGGCATGGGCGTGGTATCCGGCATCGTGATGAGCTTCCAGTTCGGCACCAACTGGTCGGTGTTCGCCGAAGCCACCGCACCCGTGCTCGGGCCGCTGTTCTCCTATGAAGTGCTGACGGCCTTTTTCCTGGAGGCGACCTTTCTCGGCATCATGCTGTTCGGCTGGAACAAGGTCGGCCCGAAGCTGCATTTCTTCGCCACGGCCATGGTGGCTATCGGCACCATGCTGTCGGCCTTCTGGATTCTGTCGGCCAATTCCTGGATGCATACGCCTGCCGGCTACGAGCTGCGCGACGGCGTGTTCTATCCAGTCGATTGGTGGGCGATCGTGTTCAACCCGTCGTTCCCCTACCGCCTCGTGCACATGGTGCTGGCGGCGTATCTGACCACCGCGTTCGTCATTCTGGGCGTAGGTGCCTGGTATCGCCTGAAAGGCACCGCCCACGAGGCATCCCGGGTGATGCTGGTGATGGGCGTGGCGTTCGTATCCATCGTCACGCCGCTGCAGATCGTGGCCGGCGATTTCCACGGCCTGAACACCCTCGAGCATCAGCCGGCCAAGGTGGCCGCGCTCGAAGCGCACTGGGAGACGGAGAAGGGCGCGGCGCTGGCGCTGTTCGCCTGGCCGGACGCAGAGGCCGAAACCAATCATTACGAGATTTCGGTGCCGAACATGGCCAGCCTCATCCTCATGCACGACTGGGATGGCGAGCTCGTCGGCCTGAAGGATTTTCCGGCGAGCGAACGCCCGCCGGTGGCCCCCATCTTCTTTTCGTTCCGGCTGATGGTGGGCCTGGGCATTCTCATGCTCATCGCCGGCCTGACCGGGCTGTGGCTGGCGTTTCGCGGTCGCCTGTTCGATGCCCGCGGCTATCATCGCTATCTGGTGGCGATGGCGCCTTCGGGTTTTCTGGCCGTACTGGCCGGCTGGTTCACCACCGAAATCGGGCGCCAGCCTTACACGGTGTATGGCCTGCTGCGCACGGCCGACTCGGTATCGCCGGTGTCCGCGCCCAGCGTGGCCGCCACGCTGATTACCTTCGTGATCGTCTACGGCATCGTTTTCGGTGGCGGCATGTACTACATCCTGCGCGTGATCCGCACCGGGCCCGGCAAGGCGCCCGAACACCCCGTGCCCGATCCATATGCCACGCCGGCACGGCCGCTGTCGTACCCGGATGAACCGGTAGGAGAAGAATGATGGACAGCATCGACATCCTGCCGCTGGTCTGGTTTGGCGTTATCGCCTTCGGCGTATTCATGTACGTGTTGCTGGACGGCTTCGTGCTGGGCATCGGCATTCTCTGCGGCGTGGCGTACGGCGAGGCCGAGCGCGACATCATGATGAACTCGGTCGCGCCGATCTGGGACGGCAATGAAACCTGGCTGGTGCTGGGCGGCGTGGCGCTGCTGGCCGCTTTCCCGCCGGCGTACACGGTGTTGCTGCCGGCGCTCTATCTGCCGCTGACCGGCATGCTCATCGCGCTGATCTTTCGCGGCGTGGCGTTCGAGTTCCGTTTCAAGGCGCGGCGCAAGCTCGGCTGGAATCTGGCCTTCGTGCTGGGCTCGCTGGTGGCCACCTTCTTCCAGGGCGTCACCCTTGGTGCGATCGTGCAGGGCATCGAAGCCAACGGCGCCCAGTACGTCGGCGGCTCTTTCGACTGGTTCTCGGGCTTTACCATGCTCACCGGTTTTGCCCTGGTCGCAGGCTATGCGCTGCTGGGCGCCACCTGGGTGGTGATGAAGACCACCGGTCTGTTGCAGGACCGGGCCTATCGCTGGTCGCGTACCCTGCTGACGGCGGTGATCGTGTTCATGGCGCTGGTGAGCGTCTACGTGCCGTTTCTGGACGGCAACTATGCCGAGCGCTGGTTCGGCTTCCCGCATGCGCTGCTGCTGGTGCCGTTCCCGCTGCTGGGCGTGGTGGTGTCCTACTTTCTCTATCGCAGCGTGGCCGCGCGTTACGAGTACTGGCCGTTTCTGCTGTCGCTGGGCATGTTCGCCGTGGGCTACGGCGGCCTGGCGGCGAGTTTCTGGCCGCATATCATCCCGCCGCATCTGACCATCTGGAATGCCGCTTCGCCGCCCGAGACCCAGAGTTTTCTGATCGTCGGGCTGTTGATCCTGCTGCCGTTCATTCTGTTCTATACGGCCTGGTCGTACTGGATTTTCCGCGGCAAGGTCGGCCGCGACATGGGTTATCACTAGCCCGGGAGCAATGACCATGCGTGAAACGCCGCGCCGTCTTCTGTGGTTCGTCGGCCTGGGCGTGGCCAGTCTGCTGGCCTGGGGCGCAGCCGCGTTCGTGTTCCGCGAGGTCGTCTTTTTCGTGCTCGAGCATTAGCCGCGTCGCACACGTTCGGCGAGCGCCGCGCGCTTCGAGCGCGCGCGATGTTCTAATAGCAGGATGAATGCTGTCCGTGCCGCGGGCCAGCGCTGGACGCTGGCCGATCTCATCGATTTCGAAACCGTGTTGATCGGCGTTGACAACGACGCGCTCGAACACGACCGGCTGATATTCAACCGCGATATCCGCCCCGTTCTGCCGGAAGGCGACGAGCGGGCGCGGCGCCGTGCCGGCTTGCACGCCTGGCTCGCCCACCGGCGCCAGACCGATGCGATCGACGCCGGCGAGGCCTGGACGCAGGGCCTGCGCCTGGCGCGCCTGGCGCTGTTCATGGGTATGGCCGCGGCCGGCTTTGCGTTGGTGGCCGGGTTGTGCGCAGGCACCGATGCCAACGTGCACGTCATCCTGTTTTTCGGCGTGACGCTGGTCTTTCCCTGGCTGGTGTTTGCCCTGTTCGTGCTCGTTCGTATGTGGGGGCGCGGTTCGAGCGTACGGCTCGAAACCTGGATGGGCCGCGTGATGGCTCGGGTCACGCGTTCGCAGGATGCCCATCGCCAGCACCGGTTTCGCCTGCTGCGCGAGCGGCTTGCCGAGTCGGCCGTGCCGCGCCGCGCACTGCAGGCCGCGCTGGCGCGTACGCTCCAGATCGGTGCGGTGGGTTTTAACACCGGCCTGGTGCTGGCTTTCGTCGGATCGCTGCTGGTCTTCGACGTGCGCTTCTATTGGGAGGCGACGCCGCAGACAAACGGCGTGGTCGCTTCTGCGACCCGCGTGGTGGCGGCACCCTGGCGTGGCGTATGGCCCGAGGCGGTGCCCACGCTCGCCCAGATTGAGGCCAGTCGTGCGGCTTATGTCGACGGCAGTCGGCGGGTGCCGTCGACGCCGCAAAGCACGGCGGCATGGTGGCGTTTCCTGCTCATGTCGTTGCTTGTCTGGGGGGTGTTGCCACGCTTGCTGCTGGTGGCCTTCTATGCGTGGCGCGAGCGGCGGGCGCTGGCGGCACTGGATTTTCAGTCGCCGGGGCATCGTGGCCTGTGGCGATCGCTGACCCGTATCGAGCGCGGTGCGGTCGCCGCGCCCGCGGCCGATACGGCGCTGCTGCTGGATGTGGGCGGCAGTGGTATTCAGGGCGCGGCTATTCGTGGTTTTCTGCTGCGCGCGCTGCGGGTGAACCCGGGCGCGCAGGCCCGTATTGGCGTGCTCGACGATGACGCCGAAGCGAGCGCCGACGCCGCGCTCGCTGCCGGGCCGGATCACGTGGTGCTCGCGGTCGAGGACTGGGGGCTGGCGCCGCGCCAGGTCGGTGCGCTGCATGCCCGGGTGCGCAAGGCAGTGGGTGAAAATACGCCGATGACGTGGCTCGTTTTCGCGCGGGACGCCCAGGGCCCGAGCGCGCCCGATGAGGCGCATTTGCAGCGTTGGACACGGTTCATCGACGGCCTGCGTGATCCGGCGACCGAAATCGTGGCCTACGACGGTCGGCTTTGAGATGGCGCTGCGCACCACACAACCTGCCGAGTGGGTCACCGCCGAGGTTCCCTGCTTTGCCGTGGTCGGCAAGGTGAACATGGGCAAGTCCGCGGTGCTCGCCACGCTGCTGGAAGAAGACGACGACCGCATCATTCGTATTTCGCCCGAACCGGGCGAAACCACGCGCTGCCAGAGGCTGTCGCTGGTGCTAGACGGTGCCGAGCGGCTGCGCTTTATCGATACGCCCGGGTTTCAACAGCCTATCGAAGCGCTACGCGCCATCCGCGCGCTGCACGGCAATCGCAACGGCACACCCGGGCTTGCGACATTGCAGGCGTTCGTCGACGAGTATCGCGATAGTCACCAGTTCGAGGACGAATGCCGCCTGCTGGAGCCGTTGCTGCAGGGCGCCGGCATTCTGTACGTCATCGATCCCGGTGTGGCGGTCTACGACAGCTTCCTCGCCGAGATCGAAATCCTGCGTTTTTCCGGGCGGGCACGGCTGGCGCTGCTCAACCAGCGCGGCGAGGCCGGCGCCGTGCATGAACACGAATGGCGCGAGCATCTGGGCAAGGCATTCAATCTCGTACGGGTTTTCGATGCCCATCGCGCGCGCTTTGCCACGCGGCGTGACCTCCTGGCCGCGCTCAACCAGATCGACGAACGCGACCGCGAGCATCTGCAGACCACCACCGCCTTGCTCGATGCCGAATGGGAGCAGCGCCGCGAGGAAGCCGTCGAACGCATCCAGCACTTCCTGCGCACCGCGCTGGCGCTGCGCGAACACGGCCATTATGCCGAAGACGCGTCCGCACCGGAGGCCGCCAAACGCGAAGCCGTGAAGCAGGCCAGCCGGCGCTATTACGAGCGTATTGCCGCGCTTGAGCGCGAGACAGCGAACGATCTTTTACGCCTGTATCGGCATACCGCGGTGCAGGCCGAAGCGATGAAAGGCTTTGACGACGATCTGGACCTGGCCAGCGATGAAACCTGGCGCCGGCTGGGCCTGACCCGTCAGCAGCTGACGTTCGTAGGCGCTGCGGTCGGCGCGAGTGCCGGCATCGGCGTGGATGCCGCGACGTTCGGCCACTCCCTCGGGGTTGGGGCGCTGATTGGCGGCCTGGGCGGCGGGGCGCTGGCGTTTTTCAAGGGTGACGCCCTTCCCACGCTGCGCCTGGACATGGTGCGGATTGGCCCGCTCGGCGGCCAGCGCATCACCGTGGGGCCGCCGCGCAACCCGAACTTCGCCTGGGTTTTGCTGGATTCGATTCTGATTCGTTACCGCCAGATTCTGTCGCGCGCCCATGCCCGACGCGGCGATGCCCTGCTCGAAGGCGAGGCCGGCGATGGCAGCATCGCGCGCGAGCTGGCCAGCGGCCCGCAGAAAGCGCTGGCGCGGTGGTTTCGCTCGGTCACCCGCGTCCAGCGCGACCCGGAACAGGAAAGCGCGGCTTTTGCCGCGCTGCTTGCCGTGCTGACGTTGATCGAGGACGAACTCTAGGGCCTGTTAACGCGAATGAAATAGAGCGCGTCCCTTCGGGTTGCGCCCAAAATCCCGCCATACGGCGTTGCGTGGCTTGGCCCTGGAATAACCGGGGCTGGCACCACGCGCCTTGTCTGGCACGATTTTGAGCCGCAACGCGGCGATTAGCATTCGTGTTAACAGGCCCTAGTCCTGCGTCTGTTCGGCGATGGCCTGCTGGATGCGCTCGTAGCTGACGACGCCGGAAAACATTTGGTCGCCTACGATCACCGTGGGGGTGGCACGCAGGCTGATGGCCTTGCCGGCTTCCTGATTGCGGGCGATCACGTCGTCCACGCCGCCCTGGGTCATGCAGGCTTCCAGGCGCTGAGCGTTCACGCCGGACTCGACCGCCATATCCAGAAACATGGCGGTGGGGTCATCGCGCTGCGACCAGTCACGCTGGGTTTCGAACAGGCGCTGGTGATAGGGCCAGAAACGGTCCTGACGGGCGGCGCAGCGCGCGGCCACCGCGGCCTGCTGGGCATGGGCATGCATGGGCAGCGGGAAATCGAAAAAGATGAAGCGCACCTTGCCGGAGTCGACCAGTTCGTCGCGAATCCGCTCGGCGGTGGGGGCGAACGCGCCGCAGGCCGGGCACTGGTAGTCGGCGAACTCGCGCACGGTGACGGGCGCATCCGCGCTGCCGACGGCCTCGCCGAGGGCGTCGTACTCGGTTTCAAAGGTGTTGATGGTGTCGGCGGTCAGGGTACGAACGTTGTCGGCCCCGGGTGCGGCGCCGTCACCGTTCCCCCGGAAGCTGATCACCAGGATCGCCAGGATGATCAGCGCACCCAGAATCAGGGCAGGAACGAACAGGGCGCCAAACAGGCTGGAACGGCCAGTGTTCTGGGGGCTCATACGACGACTCCTCGGGCCGACTGGTGGGCGACAACAGCCCGGGATCATACCGCGTGTGACGCCAGCGGGTCAGGTACGTTTCCAGCGGACATAAGAAAGGAGGGGCCGCGGCCCCTCCTCGATACGCTTGATGCAAGCGCCGCGATTAGTTGCTGGCGTCTTCGGCAGCGTTTTCCGTCTTGTCAGCCGCGTTGTCGGCCGCATCGCCGGTTTCATCGGCGCCACCACTGATGGCATCGCGGGTGTCATCGATGAGGTCCGTGGTGCCGTCCTTGATACGCGTCCATGCGCTGCTGGCGGACTGCTTGGTCTGATCCCAGGCATCGGCCGCCTGACTCTGGGTGCTGTTCCACCAGGAGTCGTTGTAGACCGGATAGCTGCTCAGGGTCTTGCCGTCAGCCATCAGGGTGATGCGATAGCGCGGTTCGGTCGCCTTCTCGCCCTGCATGGTTTCGACGCTGAGCTGATCGGGGGAGACAACATAAGACTTGCCGTCCAGACCGAAGTTGTTCTCGGTTTCGATTACGAACGACTTGATGGTCATGTTGTTGTCGAGGATGACGTCGTCGACTTCGCCCACCGGCTTGTCGCTGCCCTGGGCATAGACATCGGCGTCCATGAGCTGATCGGCCGAATAAAGGCCTTCGGGTTTCTGTTGGGCCAGCGCAAAGGTGCTGGTCGCCGCCAGGGTGATACCGGTCAACGCAATGGCACTCGTCTTACGTATTGCCATGATCATGTCCTCGGTTATTTGAAAATACCGGTTCGGATGGTAGGCACGCATGCTGAACAACAACTGAAAATCCTGATTTCAGTTTGCTGGGCGATCCAGTGCGGCATCGAGTTCGGCTTCGAATCGTCGCAGCAGCGAGTCGCCGCGGGCGGTAGAAACGCGATACAGCCGCCAGAGCGGCCGCGCCAGTGCCAGCCCGGCCAGCGAAACGAATTGAACCGGGTTGGCAGCGCTGGCTTGCTCGGCCGCCAGGCCGCTCACACAGGCAAGCCCGGCGCCGCTGGCGACGGCGCGGACGATGGCGCCGCTGTCGTCAATGATCAGATGCGCGTTTGGAGCGGTATAGCCGGCCAGTGCCAGATTCTGTTCGAACACGGCCCGCGTACCCGAGCCCGGTTCGCGGGCGACCCAGGCATGCCGATCCAGATGGGCCAGATCGATCGAGCCGACGTCATAGCCCGGCGGCGCGATCACCTGCAGAGTGTCCGTGTGCCAGTGCGCAATATCTAGATCGTCGCGCTGTGGCGGGCCTTCGATCAGTGCGATATCGGCTTCGAGGTTCGCAACGCTTGCTTCTGCCTGGGCGCTATTGCCGGAGAACACCCGTATTTGCAGCTTGGGATGCGTCTGTCGTAAACGGGCCAGGCCGGCAGGTAATACATAGCGGGCGATGGTGCTCGAAGCGGCCAGGCGAATGGTGCCGCTGAGCGCGGCTACGCCGCCGGTTGATGGGGCAAGGCGTTCCGGTAGCCGGGCGAGGGCGTCCATGGGCTCGACGGCCAGGGCAAGCAGCTGGCGGGCGGCGAACGTCGGCTTGATCTCGCGACCATGGCGTTCGAACAGGACCACATCCAGAGCGTCGGCCAGTTCCGCAATCGCTTGGCTGACCGCGGCCTGACTCAGGTGTAGCGCCTCGGCCGCGCGGCGTACCTGGCCGGTTCGGGCGACGGCCGCGAAGATCTCGAGTTGGCGCAGGGTGAAGCGTAGGCGTTCGGCCATGAGTGATTAATCGATAAAACCGAATTATTAGTTTGGTATAAATCGATTTTAGTTAATGCGCAATGCGTAGAGGCTTGGTTCCACCTTTTCGAAAGCCTTGCCATGCGTATGTCGCTATCTGTTGCATCGTCGCTACCTATCCCGTTTCGCCAGGCGTCGAATCGATTGGCGAGCGTGTTGCCGGGACTCATGCTGTGCCTGGGTCTGGCCGGCCTGTCTTATGTGATCTCGGCATGGCCTGCGCTCAATCGGGTGGTGCCCTTGAGCGCGTTAACGGTCGGCATTCTGGTCGGCGTGTTGCTACGGCTGTGCGTGGCCTTGCCTGCGCAGGTCGAGCCCGGCATCCGCTGGACGCTGCACTATCTGCTACGGGCCGGCATCGTTTTGCTGGGGTTTCGTGTCGTCGTACAGGATCTGCTGTCTGTCGGTCTGGGCGGTTTGGTGCTGGTAACGACCGCGGTTGTCAGCACTATCGTGCTCGCCATCGCGCTTGGCCGACTGCTTGGGTTGCCGGATACGCTCAGCGTGTTGGTCGGCTGTGGCACCGGCATATGTGGGGCCTCGGCCGTGGTGGCGGTGGACGGCGTGATCCGCGCGCGCGAGCAGGACGTGGCCTGTGCCATCGCGATGGTCACGGTCTTCGGCACGATCGCGATGTTCGCCTACCCGGCGATCGCGCCGCATATCGGTTTGAGCGAAGCGGCGTATTCCGCCTGGGCCGGCAGTTCCATTCATGAAGTCGCACAGGCGGTCGCTGCCGGTTTCGCGTTCGATGACGCCGCAGGGGTTCAGGCCAGTCTCTACAAGCTGTCACGGGTGGCGTTACTGGTGCCGGCATGCGCGGTGTTGGCGGTATGGTGGCGCCGGCGCGCCGCGACCCGCGGCGAAAACGATCGCGCCTCGCCATTTCCGCTGTTCGTGGCGTTGTTCGTGGTAGTGGTCGGGCTCAATTCCTGGGTGAGCATGCCGACGCAACTACACGCGGGACTGCTGCGTGTCGACGCGGCGCTGCTGGCCGCGGCGATGGTCGCCATGGGTTTGCAGACGCGGCTGTCGGCGGTCCTTGGCCTGGGCTGGCGGCCGCTCGCGCTCGGCCTGGCGGTGGCGATCTGGATAAGCGCGATATCACTGGGCGGTGCCGTCTTGCTAGGCTGACGCCGTGCCGGCCACTGGGCGCAAAACGCGCGCGCCAACGCGTGATCGGCCAGCCGCTGTGAGGCCACGCGCGGGCAGCGCGATGCGGAGGGTCGTATCGTATCGGCGCAGTCTGTGCGTTGCCTCGCAGCCGTGGTTCCACGGAACGCGGGCCGGTATGCGGCAAAAAAACCGCGATCGTTTGCTGTCGTTTTTTCAACGAAGTGGGTACCATTAGTTGCACTGCACAATGACCGTCGTGCTCATCCCGGTGCAACGGATCATGCGCAACAGACGTAGGTAGCCCCGTAGCTTGAAATACGGTCGTCCACGTCGAGCGCGGTCACTCGTTGGAATGCATGTAATGTCTATCGAAACGCTTGGAAAGACGATGCGCACCCTGCGGGTGCCCCTGATTGTTCTACTCGCATTGTCACTCAGTGGCTGCAGCTCGCAGTGGTTCATCGATACCTTCCATCTGAACGAGCTGGTGACGTTTTTCACCGCGGGGCCGATCGCGGCCTATCAGCGCAACGTCATGCTGTTCACCTTTATGGTGATGCTGTTCGTGCTGGTGCCGGTGGTCGGCTTCACGCTCTGGTTTGCCTGGCATTACCGCGCCGGCAACCAGAAGAACACCTATACGCCGAACTGGCACCACTCGAACTTTCTCGAAGCCTTCCTCTGGGGCGGGCCGGTTGCGATCATCCTCATCCTGGCCCTGGTGACCATCGTCTCCACCTTCGATCTGGATCCCTACAAGCCGATCGAGTCGGAGAATGACCCGATCCGCGTGCAGGCGATCGCCATGGACTGGAAGTGGTTGTTCATCTATCCCGATTATGGCGTGGCTGCGGTCAACGAAATGGCCATGCCGGTGGATACGCCGCTACAGATCGACCTCACCTCGGTGAGTGTCATGAACGGCTTCATGATTCCGCGCCTGGGCAGCCAGATCATGGCGATGTCGGGCATGCGCACCCGCCTGCATCTGATGGCCGACGAAAAGGGTGAATTCTTCGGCAAGAACTATCAGTACAGCGGGGACGGCTTCGCCAACCAGCGGTTCACGGCCGAATCGCTGTCCCAGGCCGATTTCGATGCCTGGGTCGACAAGGCGCGCAGCTCGGGTCGGCCGCTTGATCTGAATGCCTATCGCAGCCTGGTCGAGCCCAGCCGCAATGTCGATCCGATTCTTTATTCGTCTGTGCCCGACGGTTTGTTCGGCTATGTCATGCACCGCTTCCAGGTCGGCGATGGGAAGATTCCGCCTGACGCCGTGCCCAGCGACCTGACTGCCGACGACGTCGCCCAGCACGGGCATGCCCACTAGCTCGCCGCGAGCCGGGAGAAGACCATGTTTGGAAAACTCACTCTAGACGCCTTCCACCATTCGAGCATGATCATCGTGTTTGCGAACGCGATCATGATCGGCACCGGCCTGGCCGTGGTGGCCGCGCTGACCTATTACCGCAAGTGGGGCTATCTGTATCGCGAGTGGTTCACGACCGTGGACCACAAGAAGATCGGCGTGATCTATATCGTGATCGCCCTGATCTTTCTGCTGCGTGGTTTCATCGATGCCTCGATGGTGCGTGCGCAGCAGGCGACCGCCGGTCCCGGGATGGACGGCTATCTCGAGGCGGGCCATTTCGCCGAGCTGTTTACCGGCCACGGCACCATGATGATCTTTTTCATGGCGATGCCGTTTCTCGTGGGGCTGATGAATATCGCCATTCCACTGCAGATCGGTGCGCGCGACGTATCCTTTCCGCTGCTTAACGCGGTCAGCGTATGGTTGACCGCCGCCGCCGGCGCGCTGGTAATGATCTCGCTGCTGGTGGGCAGCTTTTCGGAAGCCGGCTGGTCGGGCTATACGCCGTTTTCGGGCCTGGCTCACAGTCCCGGGCCGGGCGTGGATTACTGGATCTGGGCGTTACAGATATCCGGTATCAGTACCACGCTGACCGGCGTCAACTTCGTGACCACCATTCTCAAGAAGCGCGCGCCCGGCATGACGCTCATGCGCATGCCGATGTTCACCTGGACGGTGCTGTGCACGAGCATTCTGATCGTGGTGTCGTTCCCGGCGCTGACCGCGGCGCTGGCCCTGCTCGCGCTCGATCGCTCTGCGGGCACCCACTTCTTCACCAGCATCATGGGCGGCGACCAGATGCTGTATATCAACATGTTCTGGCTGTGGGGCCATCCTGAGGTCTACATTCTGGTGCTGCCGGCCTTCGGCATCTTCTCCGAAGTGGTGACGACCTACTGCAACAAGCGCCTGTTCGGCTATACCTCGATGGTGTGGGCGACCATGGCGATCGCCTTCCTGTCGTTCGGTGTATGGGTGCATCACTTCTACACCATGGGCCAGGATCCGCTGCGTAACTCGATCTTCGGTATTGCCACCATGATCATCGCGATCCCGACCGGCGTGAAGATCTACGACTGGATCTGGACCATGTTCCGGGGCCGTATCGAGTACAAGCTGCCGATGCTCTGGACCCTGGGCTTTCTGATCACGTTTGTAATGGGCGGCATGTCCGGCGTACTGCTGGCCATTCCGGGCGCCGACTACAAGATGCACAACAGCCTGTTCCTGGTGGCGCATTTCCACAACGTGCTGATCCCCGGCACGATGTTCGGCCTGCTGGCCGGGTTCTACTACTGGTTTCCCAAGGTGTTCGGTTTCCGTCTCGATGAGAAATGGGGCCGCCATTCCTTCTGGGGCTGGCTCGTGGGTTTCTATGTGGCGTTCGTGCCGCTTTACATGCTCGGCATCATGGGCATGCCGCGGCGCATGGTTACCTATGACAACCCGGCCTGGCATTTCTGGCTGGTGATCGCGGCCATCGGGGCCATGATCGTGGCCTACGGCATTTTCGCCATGTTCATGCAGATTTATGTGAGCTGGCGCGACCGCGAGAAAAACGCCGACCTGACCGGCGACCCCTGGGGTGGGCGCACGCTCGAGTGGTCGATCCCGTCGCCGCCGCCGGAGTACAACTTCGCGGTGGTGCCCGAGGTGCGCGATCGCGATGCGTTCATGGAAATGAAGGTCAGCAACCGGGCCTATGAGCGGCCGGCGGCGTACGAGGACATTCATATGCCCAAGTCGACGCCGATGCCCATCGTGGTGGCCGCACTGTCGTTCGTTTTCGGCTTTGCCTACGTATGGCACATCTGGTGGCTGGCCGGGCTATGCGTGCTGGGCACCGTGGCTGCCGTGATCGTGCGTAGCTTTAACGAGGAAACGGAGTTCGTGATTCCGGCTGCCGAAGTGGAGGCCGACGAGGATGCCTTCCACCGCCGGCTCAAGGACGCGGATGTGTTCGAGCGTATTAAAGACATCGAAGAGTACGGCGACGAGCGTACGCCCAATGGCCAGTTCGTCGAGCCGACCACTCGGGCCACGTCCGGTTTGCCGGGCTGATAGGCAAACGATCACGATCGACTGGTATTCGAGAGGCATAGTTCATGGCGTCAAGCCCATCTCACGATCTAAACCGCGTTCGCGCCGCAGCCAGGGCGGATTCCGAAGTCAACTTCGGTTTCTGGGCCTATCTGATGAGCGACGTGGTTCTGTTCTCGATGCTGTTTCTGGCATACGTGAACCTGTCACAGCGATACGCCGGTGGGCCGACCCCTGGCGATATCTTCTCGCTGCACGGCGTATTTCTGGAAACCATGGCCCTGCTGGCCTCCAGCCTGACCTTTGGCCTGGCCATGGTGAGCCTGCATCAGGGTAAGAAGAACCACATCATCGGCTGGCTGCTGGCCACCTTTTTGCTGGGCGGTTTCTTCCTCTGGCACGAGGTCAGCGAGTTCGTGCATATCATCCACGAAGGCGCGTCGTTCGATCGTAGCGGCTTCCTGTCGGCCTACTTCGGGCTGGTGGGCACCCACGGCGCGCACGTGTTCTTTGGCATGATCTGGCTGTTGACCATGGTGGCCCAGGTCGCTTTGCGAGGGCTGACGCCGGCGATCGGTTCGCGCCTGGCACGGCTGAGCCTGTTCTGGCACTTTCTCGATCTGGTCTGGATCTGCGTGTTCTCGACCGTCTACCTGCCCGGACTGATTCAAGGAGGCAGCGCATGAGCCATTCCGACGACGCCACCCCGGGCCACGCCCCGACCGCAGGCGCCTATATCACGGGTTATCTGCTCGCCCTCGTACTTACCCTGATTCCTTTTGGCGCGGTGTATTACGACGCGTTTTCACCGGGCGTCATGCTGCTCGTCATTGCGGCGACGGCCATCCTGCAGCTCGGCGTGCATCTGCGTTTGTTCCTGCATCTGGACATGTCCCAGGAGCAGCGGTGGAATACCATTTCCGTGCTGTTTTCCGTGTTCACCATCTTCGTGATGGTGGGCGGCACGCTATGGCTGTTCTACAGCCTGTATTCGCGCCACATGATGGTCGGCTACTAAGCGGCTCTTAGGTACGCACCACGTAAAAAAGCCCGTGTCGCATGCGACACGGGCTTTTTCCCTTCCAGCGGGCGGAGGTTACTGGGCGTCGTTATCGGCATCCATGCCGCCTTCGGCGCCGGCGTTGGCCTTGGCGGCCGCGGACGTGTCCGAGGACATGCCGGCTTCGCCGTCCATATCGTCATCATCCATGCGGTCGTCGGACGCCGAGGTGTCGACGTCGGTATCCGTATCGACATCGGCTCCGATCGAGGTGCTGCCGCCGGCCTGGCCACCGACCGCCCCGTCCGTGCCGTTCATGCCGCCGGCGGTGCCGGACTGGGTATTGGCGCCGGTATCGACGCCCACGTCGGCATTCACGCCGGCGCTCGTACCGGTGGCGCTATCGGCGTCGGTGGCCGTATCGGCCAGTGCGATGCCCCCGGTCAATGCCAGTGCCGCAGCTGTCGCGATGGCGAATTGCTTATACATGGGATCTCCTCGTGGTTTGCATATCAGGCCCGTGACGAGGCCTGGGTATTCACGGTTACGCCCGGGGGCTGAACCTCTCGTGAACGACCATCGTCGCTTGTGAGCTGGCGGCATAGGGGACAGGGCGGGCCGCATGCTTGTAACCTTGTTGCTTCGGTTCAAGGGCGTATACACGGATGTCCATACCCGTCTCTATTCTTGCGATCGCAGTGGGCGCGGCCTGCGGCGCCAATCTGCGCTGGGCGCTGGGGCTGGCGCTGAACGCGCTGTTCCCGGCGTTGCCGCCCGGTACGCTGGCGGCCAATCTGCTGGGCGCCGGCCTGATCGGCATGGCGATCGCCACGTTTGCGGCCATGCCCGAGCTGTCGCCGTTCTGGAAGCTGGCGATCGTCACCGGTTTTCTTGGTGCGCTGACCACGTTCTCTACTTTCTCGGCCGAGATCTTCACCCAGATTCAGAGCGGCCGGCTGGGCTGGGCCTTCGTCGGTATCGCCGCACACGTGGCCGGCTCGCTCGCGATGACCGGCCTGGGTATGGGCGCAGTGGCCTTGTTGCGCCAGATTGGACGATGAACAGGAGCAACCGAAGATGAAAGGCTTCGAGCTGATATTCATGGCGCCGCGGTCGCGTCGCCATCACGGCAAACCGGTACTGGATACGGTCGCGGAACTGGCACGAGAACAGGGCATCGAGCACAGCACGCGCCGTGTCGATGCCCAGGGCACCGGCCATAGCGGGCATACCCATTCGGCGCATTTTTTCGAACAGGCCGATGAGCCCGAAGAGCTGATGTTCGTGCTCGATGGCGGTCAGGCCGATGCGCTGGTACGAAGCGTGGACGAGCAGGCGGTGCCGGTGTTCTGCGTGCGCCGCGCGATCGAGTACTGGCACTTCGGCGAGGACTGAGCTCGCAGCTCGGCAGGCAGCGGCTCAGTCGCGCGCGGCGTGTTCGCCGTGCCGGGCGGCGATCAGCCCCGGCAGTTCGTCGAAATGGACAAAGCGGGTCAGTGCGATATCGGGATGCCTGGCGATCGCGCCGTGCGGGTCGTAGCCGAATACCTGCATGCCGGCGCGGTGCCCCGCGATCACGCCGGCGTCGCTGTCTTCGATCACCGCACAGCGCTCGGGCGCGACATCGAGCGCGGCCGCTGCGGTCAGGAATAGATCCGGCTCCGGCTTCCACACGCCGATCGTATAGGCGCTGAAGACATAGTCGCCGAAATAGCGGGCCAGATCGGTTGCATTAAGCGCGGCAGCGAGCTTTTTCTCCGGTCCGCTCGATGCCACGCAGCGGGGCAGCTCGATCGCCTCGATCGCAGCGCGTACACCCGGCATGGGTTGTAGCTCGCGATAGAACAGGTCGATCATCTGCCGGCGATAGCGCGGGGTGAAATCATCCGGAATGACCACGCCATGGCGCTCGGCCAGCGTATCGATCATCTGCTCGAACTGGCCGCCGCGAAACTCGGACTCGATCGCGCGGGCGTCGAGTGCGATGCCGTAGTCGGCTTCGAACATCTCGGCAACGCCGCGGGCGTTGAGCAGCTCGCTGTCGACGAGCGTGCCGTCGCAGTCGTAGATCACGGCTTCGATGGGCGGCAAGGCATGGGCAGGGTGTTCGGTCATCGATAAATCTCGTGGAGGGGTATCGGCAGCCGATACCGACAGGCCGGCCTTCGATCATGGGGGCGCGCAGCGCGACCAAAACCCTCGGCCGGTGCATTGTCCGCCGACGGCGTGCAGGTCTTGATCGGCCGGCCGATGCCTCAGCTGATGCGTACCGGATGGGCAATGACCGCGTTGTACAGACAACCGTGGTCATTCCAGGGCACCGAGGCCGGCTGAACATGGCCGTTGTCGTCGGTCGCACGAATGCGGATGACGTGCGGCCCGGGCGTTGCCCGCCACGTGAACGCCCAGCGCACCCAGGCGCCGGCGATATTGGGCGCTTCCAGGCGCGCATCGTGCCACGGGTCTTCATCCACGGCGTATTCGACGCGCCGCACCTGGCCTTCGCCCGAAAAGGCGCGTCCGCGCAGCGTGTGTTCGCCGGCGGGCAGCTCGGCGTTCCAGTCGAGTTCGATCACGCTCATCACCGGCATGGTCGTAATCGGGATGCCGTCGGCGGGTGGCTGGGCCGGGTAGTCCGGCCCGGCCAGGGTGTAGTCGCGCGTGTTCCAGTGGGTATGCAACGGCTGGGTCGATACCCGGATTTCGCCCAGCCACTTGATGCTGGCTGCCCCAAGCCAGCCGGAAACCACCAGCCGAGCCGGGAAACCGTGATCGGGTGGCAGGCGTTCGCCGTTCATGGTCAGGGCGATGAGCGTATCGTCGGCCATTGCCTTGGCCGCGGGAAGCGGTCGTGCAAAGGCGTTCTCATCCAGGCCCACCGGCAGCACATCGCGCGCCGTCTCGGTAATGCCGGCACGTTCAAGCACGTCGCGCAGACGCACCCCGGACCACTCGGCCACGCCGATGGCGCCGGTATGCCACTGGGCGCCGCCAGCCTGCTGGCCGTAGCGCTCGGCAAAGAAGGCGCGGGCATTGCCGGCGCATTCGATGGCGCGGGTGATTGCGATCTGGGGCATGGCGCGCAGCGCCGCGTAGTCGAGTTCCAGCGTCCGGGTAAGCCCGCCGCCATGTACCCGCAGGCGCCAATCGCTGGCATCGATACGCGGCGTCGGGTTGTGGCTGCGCACGAAAAAGCGGCTGTTGGGCGTGAGATAGCCTTCCAGGCTCGCCAGCCGTGTTCCCACGTTGCTGTTTTCGCCGTGCTCGGGCACGTGAAACCATGCCTCGGGCGTGGGTTTGTCTATACCGCCGGTATCGTCGCTCATCGCCGGTCCCGGTGATGCGATGTGTTGTCGCTCATCCTCGGCGCTCGTATGACGTTAAGCAAAGTAACGAACGCGCGCCGGGCACGTCGGCGCAGCCGCCACGGCGGCTCAGTGGTGGTGACAGCAGTGGGCCGGCGCCTTGGCCTGTTTCGACAGCCGCCACAGGCCGAGGCCGACGCCGATGAACAGCAGGTTCAGCCAGAATGTGTAATCGAGTTCGAAGAACGTCATGGAGCCGACCGTAGTGGCGGTGGCCTGCGGTGCCCAGCCGCCGAGCGTGAATATCACGTCGATGAGAAAGCCGGTGAGCACCATGGCGACATAGAGGATCGCGCCGAGCTGCAGGGCGAGGCGGGTGCCGTAATACTGGCGATAGACCAGCAGCATGGGAATGACGATGAGATCGCCATAGATGAAGGCCAGGGCGCCGCCAAAGGAAATACCGCCGTTGAACAGTGCGGCCGCCATGGGCACGTTGCCGACCGAGCATACGAAGCTGAATACCGCCACGAGCGGGCCGACCAGCGCGTTTTCGATCATCTGCAGCCAGCTGACGTGATCGCCCGAGGACAGGAATACGGCCTGCCAGAAGCTCTGCGGTACCCAGACCACCACCGTGCCGGCGACCACGATGCCGATGACGATATCCTTCCAGATCATCGACCAGTCCATGGCAAAGCGTGATGCGGCCATGCGCCAGCCCTCCAGGCTGAACAGGCTGGGCACGGTGTCGTCTTCGCCTTGATCGGCCTGGTCGGATTCGGCCTCGCGCAGGCGCTCGAAACCGCGAAACGGGCCAAAGCTTTTCATCAACAGGGCCATGATCGTGATCAGCACGATACCGCCGGCGAATTCCGCGACCACGAACTGCCAGCCCATCAGCGACCAGAGCACGAAGCCCAGCTCGATCACCAGATTGGTGGCCGCGATCATGAATGCGATCGCGGCCGTGATATGGGCGCCGCGCAGAAATACGCTGCGGCTCATGGCGGCCGCCGCATAGGAGCACGATGAACTGATCGCGCCGAAAAAGCCGGCACGGGCCAGCGATGCCGGGCTATCACCGCCCATGACACGGGCCATGCGGTGCTTGGGCACGAAAGCCTGTACGGCACCGGAAATCGCGAAACCGAGCACCAGCGCCCAGAGCATCTTCCAGCCCATGCCCGCGATCGTGTAGATCGTATCGCCGATCATCGAGAGCCAATCCATACATCTTCCTGTCTGCGCCGCCGAGTGGCTGAACGACGACAAACGGTAGGCCCGTAGCCGGGTACGGATGCAAGCGGCATGCGTCGTTCGTTTTGTTCAGTATTGATTGAATGATGGTGGCGCTATAGGCTTTCACGCCATGAGCGACACCCCCCAGGCCGTCAGCGGCTTTATCGAACGCATGGGCCTGGCGGCACAGAGCGACGGCATGCCGCGTATTGCCGGGCGCATCTTGGGTTATTTCATTATCCACGACGGGCCGGCGAGTCTGGCCAGGCTGGCCCAGGAATTGCAGGTATCGCGTGCGAGCGTGAGTACGAACGCGCGGATACTGCGCAATCTCGGCGTTCTCGAAGCCACGGCGGTGCCCGGCGATCGTCAGGATTATTATCGGCTGGCGGAACGACATTACCTGCGCCTGCTGGAAGGGTATGTGGAACGCATGGGCACGATGAGTGCCTCGCTCGCCCAGGCCGAGCGCGAATTGCCGGCCGACTGGGCCGGCGCACAGACACGGCTGGCGGATATGCACCACTTCATCGACACGGCGAGGGACAACATTCGCGATCTGATCGAACATCTTGCCGACCGCACTGACGGCATCTCGCGTGGGCAGCGCTCATGAGTCGCATGCCCACGATACGTCCGATCTGGATCGTGCTGATCATCGTGGTCGTGCTGGCGGCGTGGCTGGCCTCCGGCATGGTGGGCGGCGGGGAGCCGACAGGCGAAACCGCCCCCAAGGCCGATCAGGCCCAACCCGTCAGCGTGGCGGTGAGGACATCGACGGCCGAACAGGTCTGGCGCGAAGTCGAGCTCAACGGCCGTACCGCGCCCGATCGCGCAGTCACGCTGCGCGCCCAGACGGCCGGACGTATCGACTCGATCAGCGCCCGGCGCGGTGCCCGCGTCAAGGCGGGCGAAGTGCTCGCACGTATCGCCCTCGACGATCGCGGGGCGTCGCGCAACGAAGCCCGTGCGGTGG
>NZ_CAXGSH010000039.1:0-32327 GCF_964012375.1 uncultured Salinisphaera sp. | reverse complement strand
ACGGAGGAAAGTCCGGGCTCCACAGGGCAGGATGCCAGGTAACGCCTGGGAGGCGTGAGCCTACGGAAAGTGCAACAGAGAGTAGACCGCCTATGGCTCGTTTTCGAGCCAGGTAAGGGTGAAAGGGTGCGGTAAGAGCGCACCGCGCGTCCGGCAACGGTTCGCGGCACGGTAAACCCCATCCGGAGCAAGACCAAATAGGAGGACGACGTGCGGCCCGCACAGTCCTCGGGTAGGTCGCATGAGGCATGCGGTGACGCATGTCCCAGATGAATGATTGCGCACGACAGAACCCGGCTTATCGGCCGACTCCGACCCTCTTGTTATGCCGAACGGCCGCTCTGGCCGACTTCTGCTCGCGTCTGCGTGGGCGAGCGCCCCACCTGCGCAAACCATGCGCCGGTTTTGGCGCCACGCGATTCGGCCGTCGCCAGCAATTTACGCGAATAAAGGCTTTGCAGCGGGCGCCGGCTTACAAAGTCGTCGAGCTAAAACCGCTAAAACCCTAAAAAACAAAACAAAATGGCAGCGGCCTTTTTCATCGTAAATTGGGCTGTGAAGGCTTCAGAAATCACTGTTTTGCTGGGTTTTTTTACCTCCCGTCGTTTGCTTGACACCCGAAAGCGGCACTGCCTATAGTGGTGGCGTGGGGTAGGAAGTGGGGCAAAGTGGTTCAACGGCAGAAATGAGGCCGCAGCGTGTTCAAGGGGTCGCATCCGGTCACCATCGATGCCAAGGGTCGTATTGCGATCCCGGCGTCGTATCGCCAGTCGTTGGTTGACGACTGTGCGGGCCGGCTCGTCGTGACCCAGCACTGGGATGGCTGCCTGCTGATCTACCCGTTGTCCGAATTTCAGGCGTTCGAGAAGAAACTGCTGGCCAAAGGCGGGCTCGATCCGAAGGTAAGAAACATCCAGCGTTTTCTGATTGGCAATGCCCGCGACGTCGAGATGGATAAACAGGGTCGGCTGCTGTTGCCGGCCAATCTGCGTGGCTATGCGCATCTGGAATCCAAAGCCGTGCTGTCGGGTATGGGCAATCTTTTCGAGCTGTGGGACGAAGCGACCTATCACGCGCGTTCGGCCGACATCGCCGCCCAGCTGTCCGAAGACGCCGCCAATGGCGAACTGCCCGACGTGCTCATGGATCTGAGCCTGTGACCCTCTCCATTAACCGCCGCATTTCATTCAAGTCATGAGGACCGCTGCTCACATGCCGCAGGCCGAACATCAACCGGTGTTGCTCGACGCCGCCCTGACCGGGCTTGGCGTGCGTGCGCACGGCGTGTACGTGGATGCCACGTTCGGCCGCGGCGGTCATAGTCGGGGCGTGTTGGCCCAGCTGGGCGAGAAGGGTCGGCTGATTGCATTCGATCAGGATCCGGACGCCGAGGCGCATGCCCGGCCGCTGGTCGAGGGCGATGCCCGGTTCAGCTTTGTACGCAGCTCCTTTGCCGAGCTGGGTGAGCGTATCGCCGCACTCGGCCTCGCCGGGCGCGTTGACGGTGTGTTGTTCGACCTGGGCGTGTCGTCACCCCAGTTCGATGTCGCCGAGCGCGGCTTCTCGTTTCGTCATGCCGGCCCGCTGGATATGCGCATGAATCCCGACGCCGGGCAGCCGCTGTCGACGTGGCTGCATGCCGCAAGCCACGGCGAAATTGCGGCCGTAATCAAGCGCTACGGCGAAGAGCCCATGGCGGGTCGTATCGCGGGGGCGATCGTCGATGCGCGCGCAGCCGGGCCGATTCAGGACACCGGGCGTCTCGCCGCGATCGTGGCCGGGGCGATCCCGGCCCGGGTAGCGGCCGGCAAGCGCATACATCCGGCGACCCGCACTTTTCAGGCGTTTCGCATGTATATCAACGATGAGATCGGTGCGCTCGATCGCGGGCTCGAGAGCGCCTTCGACGTGCTGGCGCCGGGCGGGCGGCTCGCCGTAATCAGCTTTCATTCGCTCGAAGACCGTCGGGTCAAGCGCTTCATTCGCGCCCAGGCACGTCCGGCCCCGCCGCCGGTGCCGATGGCGCCGGTCGTCGAACCGGCCTTGAGCGAAATCGGCAAGCCGGTACGCGCTAACGCGGCCGAGCTTGCCGTTAACGCCCGTGCGCGTAGCGCCATCCTGCGGGTGGCCGAACGTACCGCGGCAGCGAAGGTGACGACATGAGTCGGCCCGTGCTTACCATCATCGGCCTGTCGCTGACCATTCTGGTGAGCGCGGTGGCCGTCGTGCAGGCCAAGCACAAAACGCGTGAAATGGCGCACCAGCTGCAGGTCGAACGCGTCGAGCGCGACAAGCTCTCCACCGAATGGGCCCAGCTGCAGCTTGAAGAGAGCGCCTGGGCGAACCCTGATCGCGTGGCCCAGGTGGCCCGTCGCGAGCTGGGCATGGTGCAGCCGCGTCAATACGTGGTGCTGGAGTCGCAGCGATGAGCCGGCACGACCATCAACGCAACAGCCAGCGACCCAAACGCAACCAGACGCCGCCGCCTCCGGGCTGGCGCGGCTGGTTTGTGCTGACATTGTTCGTGGGCTTTGCCGTTGTGCTGGCCGGTCGGGCGTTCGATTTGCAGGTGCTCGATCAGGCGTTCCTGACCAAGGAAGGCGACAAGCGTCATCTGCGCAGCGTCTCTGTGCCGGCCGGTCGCGGCGTGATCAAGGATCGCAACGGCGAGCCGCTGGCGCTTTCGGCGCCGACCGAATCCGTCTGGGCGGTGCCCGGCGCCGTGCTCGAGGCGCCGGACAAGATCGCGCCGCTCGCGCATGAGTTGAATATTCCGGTTTCCGAGCTGCGCAGCCGTCTGGAAAGCTACAAAGGGCGTCAGTTCTTGTACCTGCGTCGCCAGCTCGCACCGACCGATGCACGTGCGGTAATGGCAGTCGACGCACCGGGCGTGTTCCTGCAGCGCGAGTACAAGCGCTACTACCCGGCCGGCGAGGCTGCCGCCCAGATCGTGGGCATGACCAATATCGACGGCCGCGGTCAGGAAGGCCTCGAGCTCAACCGCGACGATTATCTGCACGGTGAGCCGGGCAGTCGGCGCGTGGTCAAGGACCGGGTCGGCCGTGTGGTCGAGGATCTGGCCGAATTCCAGCCGCCTCAGGCGGGTCATGACCTGCGTCTGACCATCGATTCGCGCATGCAGTACATGGCCTACCGCCATATCAAGGCGGCCGTGGTCAAGAACGATGCGAAGGGCGGTATGGTGGTCATGCTCGACCCCACCACCGGCGAGCTGCGCGCGGTTGCTTCCTATCCGAGCTTCAACCCCAACGATCGCGACTCCATCGATCCGTCCGGCGTGCGTGCGCGCGCAGCCACCGACGTCATGGAGCCCGGTTCAACGGTCAAACCGCTGCTGCTGGCCAAGGCGCTGGATAGTGGTTTGTTCGACACCGACGACGTGATTCATACCAAGGGCTGGTTCATGGTCGGCCGGCTCACGGTCAAGGACTTTCGCAACTACGGCGACGTCGATTTCGCCAAGATCCTGCAGAAATCCAGCAACGTGGGCGCTGCGCATGTGGGCCTGAAGATGGGCGCGGAAGGCGTCTGGCGTGCCTATAACGACTTCGGCTTCGGCGATGTCACCGGTAGCGGCTTTCCCGGCGAGCGGTTCGGCGTGCTCAAGGATTTCTACGAGTGGAATAACGTCGAAACGGCCACGGCCTCCTATGGCTATGGCCTGGCCGTGACCGCCTTTCAGCTCATCCGTGCCTATGGCGCCATCGCCGACGACGGCATGTTGCGCAGCCTGCGCCTGATCGAAGGCGAGGGCGCCGACATGCATGCCCCGCCCAAGCGCGTGCTCAAGGCCAAAACCGCGCGCACGATGCGCCACCTTCTGGAGGGCGTGATCAGCCCGGCCGGCACGGCCACGAAGGCGGCAATTCCCGGCTACCGCGTGGCCGGCAAGACCGGTACGGCGCGCAAGGCCGGTACCGGCGGCTATAACGCCGACCGTCATCAGGCCCTGTTCGTGGGCATGGCGCCGGCCGAAAAGCCGGCGCTGGTGACGCTGGTCATGCTCGACGAGCCGAAGAAGGATGCCTATTACGGCGGCGCCGTTGCCGCGCCCGTGTTTGCGGCCGTCATGCGCGATGCGCTGCGCCTGCTCCGGGTGCCGCCGGACGACCCGGGCGTATTGACCGCCTCGGCGGAAACACGATCCAACGGAGCCGGCACATGAACGGGCTGGCACCGGTAAGCACTAAAGCACGGCCCCTGGCCAGCCTCCTCGACGGGCTGGCCTGTGACGTTCCGGGCGTGGATATCGCCGGGGTGGCGATCGACAGCCGCCGGGTGCAGCCCGGCTCGCTATTTCTGGCCTATCGCGGAACGCAAAGCCATGGGCTCGATCACGTCGATGCCGCCGTTGCCGCAGGCGCGGTCGCGGTGGCCTGGGACGACGCGCAACCGCCCATGTTGAATGTGCCGAGCGTACGCGTCGAGGCCCTTGCCAGCCGCGCGAGTCGGATCGCCGGGCGTTTCTATGACGAGCCGTCGCAGAAGCTGTTCGTGGCCGGGGTGACCGGCACCGACGGCAAGACATCCTGTGCATGGCTGCTGTCGCAGGCGCTCGAGCTTCTCGGCGCGCGCTGCGGCTATATCGGCACGCTGGGCTTCGGTTTTGCCGACGATCTGGCCGAGGCCACGCATACCACGCCCGACCCGGTGGCCGTTCAGGACTGGCTGGCCCGACTGGCCGCCGCCGATGCCAGCGCGGTAGCCTTCGAGGTGTCCTCGCATGCGCTCGATCAGCATCGCGTCGACGGCGTGGCGTTCGACGTGGCGGTCCTCACCCAGCTCGGCCGCGACCATCTGGATTATCACGCGAGCCTCGAAGCCTACGCCGCGGCCAAGCAGCGGCTGTTCGCTTTCGATGGGCTGAGCAGCGCGGTGCTCAACGGCGACGACGCCTACGGCCGCGAGTGGCTGGCTGCGCTGGCCGCCGACGTCACGCCGATTGCTTACGGCTGCGGCGATATGGCCGCCCTGGCCGACAACTACGTGCGTATCGAGTCTGTTGCCACCCGCGTGGACGGCCTGTCGCTGACCCTGGATACAAGCTGGGGGCGCGCCGTTATCGACAGCGTGCTGGTGGGACGTTTCAACGCCATGAATCTGGCCGCGGTGCTGGCCGTGCTGCTGGCGCGCGGCGTCGATTTCGACGCGGCGACGGCGGTGCTCGCCCAGCTGACCACCGTGCCCGGGCGCATGCAGCGGGTGGATACCCGCGACGACCAGCCCATGGTGGTGGTCGACTATGCCCATACCCCGGGGGCGCTCGCCCATGCGATTGCCGCGGTGCGCGAGCATGCGGCCGCACGCGTGCTGTGTGTATTCGGCTGCGGCGGCGACCGCGATGCCGGCAAGCGCCCGCTCATGGGCGCGGCCGCCGAGGCCGCCGATGCGGTATGGCTCACCGACGACAATCCGCGCAGCGAATCGCCGGCGGCGATCGTGGCCGCGATCAGCGCCGGCATGCAGGGCGATACCCCGGTGACGATCGAACACGACCGCGCCGCCGCGATTGCGGACGCCATCCATGCCGCCCGGCCGGGCGACGTGGTCTTGATTGCCGGCAAGGGTCACGAAACCACCCAGCAGATCGGCGCCACGCGACGGATCTTCGACGATCGTCTGGCCGCCCACGACGCGCTGGAGGCGCTATGAACGGTCGCCTGTCGGAACTGGCACACACGTTGAACGCAAGCCTGCACGGCCGCGACGCCGACTATGCGGGCGCAAGCATCGATACGCGTCGGCTCGAGCGCAACGCGCTGTTCTTTGCCTTGCCGGGCGCGCGCGTCGACGGGCACGACTTCGTCGGCCGGGCGGCGAGCCTGGGCGCGGCCGCCGCAGTGGTGGCACACGTCGTGGATTCGCCGCTGCCGCAGCTGGTGGTTGCCGACGTGGAACAGGCGTTGCAGCAGGCCGGTGCGGCCTCGCGGCGGGCGTTCGACGGCACCGTGATCGGTGTGACCGGCAGCAACGGCAAGACCACGGTCAAGCAGATGCTGGCCGCCATTCTGGCCGAAGCCGGCTCGGTACTCGCCACCGAGGGCAACCTGAATAACCACCTCGGCGTGCCGATCACGCTCATGCGGCTCAACGACAGCGTCAAGCGTGCGGTTGTCGAAATGGGCGCTTCGCATGCCGGCGAGATCGCCATGCTCGCCGAGCTGGCCCGTCCGCAGGTGGGCGTGGTCACCAATGCCGGCATGGCCCATATCGAAGGCTTCGGCAGTCGCGAAGGCGTGGCCCGGGCCAAGGGCGAAATGTTCGCCGGCCTCGACGCCGACGGCATTGCCGTAATCAACGGCGACGACGATTTCGCGCCGCTCTGGCAAGAGCTGGCCGGGGCGCGTCGGCGGCTGGTCTTTGCCCGTCACGCACGGGCCGAAGCCGATGTGTTCGCCAGCGATATCGAACTGGGCGCCGATCACAGCCGTTTCACGCTGCATACGCCGACGGGCGCGGCCGATGTCGTACTGCCGCTGGCGGGCGCGCACAACATCAGCAACGCGCTGGCCGCGGCGGCCGCAGCCTGCGCCATTGAGCTGGACGCCGACCTCATCGCTCGCGCACTGGGGGCAATGAAGGGTGTCGGCGGCCGCCTGGCGATCGTCGCCGGCCGCCATGGCGCCCGCCTGATCGACGACAGCTACAACGCCAATCCCAATTCTCTCGCCGCTGCACTGGGCTGGCTGGCCCAGCAGCGCGGTGCGCGCTGGGCCGCGCTCGGCGATATGGCCGAGCTTGGCGAGCAGGCCGAACAGGCCCACCGCGATGCTGGCCGGGCCGCCCGCGAATCCGGCATAGAGCGGCTTTGGGTCACGGGTGAGCTCAGCCGGCTCACGGCCGAGGCCTTCGGTCCCGGCGCACAGTGGTTCTCCAATCACGGCGAGCTGATCGCGGCACTCGAAACCGCGTTGTCGGTACGCCAGAGCGAAACCACGCTGCTGATCAAGGGCTCGCGCAGCGCGCGCATGGATCGCGTGGCCGACGCGCTTGCCCTGCAGGCGCCTGCCAAGGCGGGGGTGTCATGCTGACTTTCCTTGCCGACTGGCTTGAGCCGTTGCACAGCGGCTTTCGGGTATTCCAGTTCATCACCCTGCGCGCGATTCTCGGCGTGCTCACGGCGATGGTGTTTTCGTTCGTGTTCGGCCCGATGATGATCCGCAAGCTGACCTTTCATCAGATCGGCCAGCATGTGCGCGATGACGGCCCGCAGAGCCATCTGGTGAAAGCCGGTACGCCCACCATGGGCGGCACCCTGATCATCGCCGCGGTCTTGGTGGCCACCTTGCTCTGGGGCGACCTGAGCAACCGCTGGGTATGGCTGGTGATGCTGGTCACGGCCGCATTCGGGGTGATCGGTTTTCTCGACGACTATCGCAAGCTCAAGTTCGGCAACAGCAAGGGTCTGTCGGCCAAGGCCAAATACAGCGCCCAGACGCTCGTCGGTCTTGCCGCCGGGCTGTGGCTGTATCTGGGCGCGACCAGCTCGGCGGAAACGAGCGTGCTCATTCCCATGCTCAAGGATGTGTCGGTGCCGCTGGGCGCCGGTTATATCCTGTGGAGCTATCTGGTGATCGTGGGCTCGAGCAACGCGGTGAACCTCACCGACGGCCTCGACGGGCTGGCGATCATGCCCTGCGTGCTGGTGGCCTCGGCGCTGGCGATCTTCGCCTATGTCGCCGGCAACGTGCAGTTTGCCGATTATCTCGGCTTTGCCTATATCGAAGGCGTGGGCGAGCTGTCGATCTTCTGTACCGCGATCGGCGGTGCCGGGCTGGGCTTTCTATGGTTCAACGCCTACCCGGCCCAGGTGTTCATGGGCGACGTGGGCGCGCTCGCGCTGGGCGCGGCTCTTGGCGTGGTCGCCGTGGCCGTACGCCAGGAGCTGGTGCTGGTGGTCATGGGCGGCATCTTCGTGGCCGAGACGGTGTCGGTCATCCTGCAGGTGGCCACCTTCAAGCTCACCGGCAAGCGCATGTTCCGCATGGCGCCGCTACATCATCATTTCGAACTCAAGGGCTGGCCCGAGCCCAAAATCATCGTGCGCTTCTGGATCGTCACGCTGGTGCTGGTCCTGATTGGTTTGTCCACGTTGAAGATCCGATGAGCGGCCTGCGCGAACAACTCGCCGATGCCGCCGTGCTGGTGGTTGGCTGTGGCGTGTCCGGCGTATCGGCCGCGCGCTTTGCCAGCGCCTGCGGCGCGCGCGTACGCGTGGTCGACAGCCGCGACGAGCCGCCGGGCGCGCCGGCGCTGTTCGAACATTGCCCCAAGGCCAGCCTGATCGTGGGCGAACTCGATCCCATGCTGCTCGAAGGCATGACCCATATCGTGGTGTCGCCCGGGGTTGACCTGCGCGAGCCGCTGATCGAGGCCGCGCGCGAGCGCGGTCTCGATGTGGTGGGCGATATCGAATGGTTCGCCCAGGTCGTCGATGCGCCGGTGGTCGCGATTACCGGGTCCAACGGCAAGTCCACGGTCACCGCCTGGGTGGGCGAGATCGCGCAGGCCGCGGGCCTGAACTACGCCATGGGCGGTAATTTCGGCACGCCGGCGCTGGATCTGCTCGCCGACGAGATCGAACTCTATGTACTGGAGCTGTCGAGTTTTCAGCTCGAGCTTACGCATCGGCTGGCCGCGCGGGCGGCGACCGTGCTCAACATCAGCGCCGATCATATCGACCGGCATGGCACGGTCGAGCACTACGCTGCGCTCAAGGCGCGTATTTTCGCCGCGGCCGAAGTGGCCGTGACCAATACGGACGATGCCCGCGTAGCAGCCATGCCCACCGGTTCGGCCCGTGTCTTGCGCTTCGGCGCGGCGCCGCAGGCAGACTATCGCCTGCTCGATACGGGCGACGCACGCTATCTCGCTCGCGGCGATCAGCCGTGGCTGGCCTGCGAAGAACTACGCCTGGCCGGACGCCACAACCAGCTCAACGCGCTGGCGGTGTGGGCATTGGCCGAGGCCGCGGGCATTGACCAGGCGGTGATTCGCCGCGGTCTCACCCGCTTTGCCGGCTTGCCGCATCGCTGCGAAACCGTTGCCGAAATTAAGGGCGTGCGCTGGATCAATGATTCCAAGGGCACCAATCCCGGCGCCATGATGGCCTCGCTGGCCGGCATGGATACACCGGTGCTGTTGCTCGCGGGGGGGCAGGCCAAGGGGGCTGACTTCGCCGAGCTTGGGCCGCTGGCCGGCGACAAGGCCCGGGTGGTGATCGTGTTTGGCCAGGATCGCGACACGATTGCGGCAGCGGTCAAAGCCTATGTCCCCGTCGAGCGGGTCGATACGTTGCAACAGGCCGTGCGCGCCGCCGCGAACCGCGCCGAGCGCGGCGATACGGTGCTGTTCTCGCCGGGCTGTGCGAGCTTCGATCAGTTCGACAATTACGTGCATCGCGGCGAGAGCTTCGTGGCCGCCGTAGAGGAGCTGGCGGCATGATCCGCGCTTTGCAGAGCATTCAACTGCCGCGGGTACAGCCCGATACGGCGCTTATGGTCGCGCTGGCGCTGATCGGCGGCATCGGTCTGGTCATGGTGGGCTCGGCTTCGGTGGCGGTCGCCGACCGGCTGACCGACGACCCGATGTATTTCTTCTATCGTCAGGCCGTATTCGCAGTGGTGGGGCTGGTGGCCGGCTTTGTCGTGCTGCATGTGCCGATGCGTGTGTGGCAGGCGAATACCTTCACGCTGCTGGGTATCGGGCTGCTGCTGCTGGTGATCGTGCTTATCCCGGGTATCGGCCATGCCGTCAACGGCGCTCGCCGCTGGATCGATCTGGGACCGTTCTCCATGCAGGCTTCTGAGCCGGCGCGGTTCTGCCTGATCCTGTATGTCGCCGGCTATGCCGCACGCCGCCAGAGCGAGCTCGCCACCAGCTGGGGCGGGCTGTTCCGGCCGATGTTCTTCATGGCACTGGCCAGCTTCCTGCTGCTGATCGAACCCGACTTCGGTGCGGCCGCGGTCATGGTCGCCGTGGCCGCAATGATTCTGTTTCTGGCCGGCGCACGGCTGACCTATCTGCTTGTGCTCGGCACGCTGGCCGGCACCGCGGTGGTGGGCCTGGTGCTGTCGTCGCCGTATCGTCTGGCGCGTCTGCTGAGCTTTTCCGATCCCTGGGCGCATCCCTATGCCAGCGGTTTTCAGCTCACCCAGTCGTTGATCGCCATCGGCCGCGGCGAGATCGCCGGCGTCGGCCTGGGCAATTCGGTGCAGAAACTGCTGTATCTGCCGGAAACCCATACCGACTTTCTGTTTGCCGTCTATGCCGAGGAATTCGGCCTGATCGGCACGCTGGTGCTCATCGGTCTGTTCGCCACCGTGGTCTGGCGCGGCTTCGTTATCGCCCGCCGTGCGGTGCTCGCCGAGCAACTGTTCGCCGGCTTCGTGGCCTATGGCATGTCGAGCTGGCTGGTTTTGCAGGCCTTTCTCAATATCGCCGTGAACATGGGGCTGCTGCCGACCAAGGGCCTGACCCTGCCGTTGATGAGCTACGGCGGTTCCAGCCTGGTGATGATGTGCGTGCTCTGTGCGCTGTTGCTGCGTGTGGACATCGAAACGCGCACGCCCGAGAAAGGGGGTGCGCGATGACTGCGCCCGCGAGCAAGAGCACCCAGGCGCCGCACGTGCTGATCATGGCCGGTGGCACCGGCGGCCACGTCTTTCCCGCGTTGGCGGTGGCCAAGGCGCTGCGGGCGCACGGCGTGCAGGTGAGCTGGCTGGGCACGGCGGCCGGTATCGAGGCACGTCTGGTGCCGGCCAACGATCTGACCCTGCATACCATCGACGTGGCCGGCCTGCGCGGCAAGGGCATGCTTTCGTGGCTGGCCGCGCCGCTGCGTCTGGCCCGCGCCTGCCTGCAGGCGCTTGCCGTGGTGCGCCGCGTCGCGCCGCAGCTGGTGGTCGGCATGGGCGGTTTTGCCGCCGGGCCGGGCGGGCTGGCCGCGCGTCTGACCGGGCGGCCGCTGCTCATTCACGAACAAAACGCTGCCGCGGGGCTGACCAACCGCCTGCTGGCGCGCATGGCCAATACGGTACTGCAGGCATTTCCGAATACCTTTGCCGGCAACAAGGCTCGCAGCGTCGGCAACCCGGTGCGCGCCGAAATTCTTGATCTGCCCGTGCCGACAGAGCGCTTCGCGGATCGCGATGGCCCGGTTCGCCTGCTCGTGCTCGGCGGCAGCGGCGGCGCGCTGGCCATCAACGAGCGCGTGCCGGCAGCGCTGGCACGTATCGATATGAACAAGCGGCCGCAGGTTCGGCATCAGGCCGGTCGCACGCTCGAACAGGCCGAGGCGGCCTACGCCCAGGCCGGCGTCGAGGCCGATGTGAGTGCCTTCATCGACGACATGGCGGCCGCCTATGCCTGGGCCGATGTGGTGATCTGTCGCAGCGGCGCGCTTACCGTGGCAGAACTGGCCGCGGCCGGCGTGGCGGCACTGCTGGTGCCGTATCCGTTTGCGGTCGACGACCACCAGCGCGCCAACGGTCAGTATCTGGTGGACGCGGGGGCGGCGACCCTTATCGACCAGTCCGAACTGAGCGTCGAGCGCCTTGCCGAAGAGATCGAGCGCCTGTGCGCCGATCGCAACGCGCTGCGCGAACGCGCCGAGGCTGCCCGGCGCGTGGCCTGGCCGCATGCCACCGACGATATTGTCGCCGCCTGCTTCGACACCATGGAGGCCGCATGATTGCCCCCCAGGGACGTAGCCCCAACGGCGATTTCCAGCCGCTGGCCGAGCGGCCGATGCGGCGCGTGCGTACCGTGCATATGGTGGGCATCGGCGGCGTCGGCATGGCCGGTATCGCCAGCGTGCTGCTCAACCTCGGCTATGCCGTGACCGGCAGCGATATCAAGGATGGGGTGACCACGCAGGCGCTGGCGGCTCAGGGCGCGAAGATCTTCATCGGCCATGCCGCCGAGAACGTCGAAGGCGCCGACGTGGTGGTCGTTTCCACCGCGGTATCCGAGGACAATCCGGAGGTCGCCACCGCGCACGAACGGCTCGTGCCGGTGGTGCGTCGTGCCGAAATGCTCGCCGAACTGATGCGTTTTCGCTATGGCATCGCCGTGGCCGGCACCCATGGCAAGACCACGACCACGAGTCTGGTTGCCGCACTGCTGGCCGGCGGCGGGCTGGACCCGACCTTCATCGTCGGCGGCAAGGTGTTGGGCGCCAACAGCAACGCACGCCTGGGCGAGGGTCCGTATCTGGTTGCCGAGGCCGACGAGTCCGACGCGAGCTTTCTGTTTCTGACCCCGATGATGGCGATCGTCACCAATATCGATGCCGACCATCTGGAAACCTATGGCGGCGAGTTCTCGCGCCTGACCGAAACCTTCGTGGAATTCCTGCACCACCTGCCGTTCTACGGCCTGGCCGTGCTCTGTGCCGACGACCCGGTGGTGCGTTCGATTCTGGCCGATGTGGGCCGCCCGATCGTGACCTACGGCATCGACCACGATGCCGACATCATGGCCGAGGATCTGGCCTTCGACGGCACCGGCACGCGCTTCACGCTGCGCCGTAACGGCGAGCCGGGCCATGCCGTGCATCTCAACCTGCCGGGCAAGCACAACGTGCTTAACGCCCTGGCCGCCGCCGCGGTGGCGCACGAACTGGGTGTGGACATGGCCGCGATCGGCCAGGCGCTGTCCCAGTTCGCCGGCATCGGCCGTCGCTGCGAAGTCCATGGCGAGATCGTGCTCGCCGGCCAGCGCGTGCTGTTGGTCGACGACTACGGCCATCATCCGCGCGAGCTGGTGAGCATCATCAACGCCGCGCGCAACGCCTGGCCCGATCGGCGGCTGGTGGTGGTGTTCCAGCCGCACCGTTTTTCGCGCACCCGCGATCTGTTCGACGACTTCTGCCAGGTGCTGGCAGAACTGAACGTACTCGTGCTCTGCGAAGTCTATGCCGCGGGCGAACATCCGATCGCCGGCGCCGACGGCCGCGCGCTGGCACGCGGCGTGCGTGCGCGCGGCAAGGTCGACCCGGTATTCGTCGACGACGTGCAGCGCCTGAGCGACGTGCTCAGCGGGGTGGTGCGCGACGGCGACGTACTGCTCACTCTCGGCGCCGGCGATATCGGCGCGGTGGCCCAGCAGATGGCTCGCACTTTCAAGGAAGCAACGACATGAACAGCCCGCGTATTACCGATGCAAGCGCGTTTGGCCGTGTTGCCGTTCTCATGGGCGGCTGGTCGGCCGAGCGCGCCGTATCTTTGGATTCTGGCGCAGCGGTGGGTGCCGCCCTGGAACGCCGCGGCGTGGATGTCACGGTCATCGACGTCGACCAGCGGCGCGTGCTCGGTCTGGCCGAGGAAGGCTTCGACCGCGTGTGGCTGGCGCTGCACGGCCGCGGCGGCGAAGACGGACTGGTCCAGGGCGCGCTCGAGCTGCAAGGGCTGCCTTATACGGGCAGCGGCGTGCTGGCCAGTGCCTTGTCTATGGACAAGGTGCGCACGAAAGCGCTTTGGGCCGCGCAGGGTATCCCGACGCCGGCCCATCGGCTGCTGGATTCCCGCACCGATTCGCAGGCCGTGGTCGACGCGCTCGGGCTGCCGCTGATCGTCAAGCCGGTGCATGAAGGCTCAACCATCGGCATCAGCAAGGTCGAGCGCATCGAGGATCTGGATGCCGCGCGCGCCGCGGCCGCGAAATACGATCGCGAGGTGATGGCCGAGCAGTTCGTGGCCGGGCCCGAATACACGGCATCGATTCTGGATGGGCGCGCCTTGCCGCTGATTCATATCGAGCCGTCCAGCGGTTTCTACGACTACGAAGCGAAGTACGTCGCCAACGACACCCTTTATCACTGCCCCTGCGATCTCGAACAGGGCCGCGAGGCCGAGCTGCAGCGCCTGGCGCTGCGTGCTTTCGAGATCACCGGGGCGCGCGGCTGGGGGCGCGTCGACTTCATGCTCGATGCGGCCGGCCAGCCGTGGTTTCTGGAACTCAACGCCATTCCCGGCATGACTTCGCATTCGCTTGTGCCGATGGCGGCGCGCGCCGCGGGAATGGATTTCGACGAACTGGTGTGGCGCATTCTTGCCGCCACGCTGAACACGGCTAATCAGGAGAAAGACAATGAACTGGCGTGAACCCAAGCGCTGGCGGGACGCCCTGGTGGGCGCAGGTTTGCTGCTGGGTGTGGCAGCCTGTACCTGGCAGGGGATCAAGCCGGAAGGCGAAGCCGCTCGGCACCTGTATATTAGCGGCGACGCGGTGCATGTCAGCGACGATCGGATCGCGGAAATCGCCGCGCCTTACCTGGACGCCTCCTTTTTCGACGTGGATTTGGAGGGATTGCAGGCAAAACTCGGTAATCTGGCATGGTTGCGCGAAGTGAAGGTTTCGCGCCACTGGCCGGATGGTGTGGTCGTCCGGGTAAGCGAGCACGAACCCGTCGCGCTATGGGGCGAAAACTCCGTGCTCGCGGCAGACGGTCAGGTTTTTACGCCGTCGGCGCAGACACGGCCCGCGGGGCTGGTACAACTCCATGGCCCGGATACGGCGGGCCTGAAGGTCTACAACATGTATCAAAAGCTGGCCAAGACGCTAGCGGCTTCCGACGTCGAGCTGCATAGTCTCGCGTTGGACGCGCGTGGCTCGTGGAGCGCGCAGCTGGCCGATGGGCTCGAGCTGCGCCTGGGCCGCGACGATATCGATGCCCGCGTGCAGCGTTTCGTGCGCTATGCGCTGGGTGATGAGCAGGCGCGCAGCCGTCTGGCCGATGCCGGCTATGTGGATTTGCGCTACAGCGATGGTTTTGCAGTCGGCGGCACGCGTGCCGCGACCGGCAATCAGGAGAAAGGTGATGAGCAAGCGGCCTGACCAGAATCTCGTCGTCGGCCTCGATATCGGCACCTCCAAGGTTGCCTGTATCGTTGCCGAGATCAACGAGGGCAAGCTCGAGATCATTGGTCTGGGTAGTGCGCCGTCGCGCGGCATGAAGAAGGGGATGGTGGTCAATATCGAATCCACCACCGATTCCATTCGTCGCGCGGTCGAAGAAGCCGAGTTGATGGCCGGCTGCCGGATCCAGTCCGTGCACTGCGGAATCTCGGGCGCCCATGTGCGTTCGCTGAATTCGCACGGCATCGTGGCGGTGCGCAACAAGGAAGTCACCGAATCGGATATCGAGCGCGTGATCGATGCCGCCTGCGCGGTCGCGATTCCGGCCGACCAGAAGATCCTGCACGTGCTGCCTCAGGAATTCGCCGTCGACGACAACGAAGGTATCCAGGAGCCGGTCGGCATGTCCGGCGTGCGTCTGGAGGCCAAGGTGCATATCGTCACCGGCGCGGTGACCTCGGCACAGAATATTCAGAAGTGCGTCGGCCGTTGCGGCCTGGAAGTCTCCAAGCTGTCGCTCGAACAGCTGGCGTCCAGCTATGCGGTGCTCTCCGACGACGAAAAGGATCTGGGCGTCGCCCTGGTCGATATTGGCGGCGGTACCTCGGATATCGCCGTGTTCGTCAACGGCTCGATTCGGCATACGGCGGTGATCCCGATCGCCGGCGATCAGGTGACCAACGATATCGCGGTCGCGCTGCGTACGCCGACCCAGCATGCCGAGGGCATCAAGATTCGCTATGGCTGTGCATTGCCGGAACTCATCGAGGACGACGATGCCATTGAAGTACCGAGCGTGGGCGAACGCCCGCCCCGGCGGTTGTCGCGCTATACGCTCGCCGAGGTGATCAAGCCGCGCTACGAAGAGCTGTTCATGCTCATCCACAAGGAACTGGTGCGCTCCGGTTTCGAGGATCTGCTGGCCGGCGGCGTGGTGATCACCGGTGGCTCATCCAAGATGGAAGGGCTCACCGACCTGGCCGAAGAGGTGTTCCATATGTCGGTTCGCCTGGGTACGCCGCAGCGCGTGCAGGGACTTTCGGATGTGGTGAAGAATCCGATCCATGCCACGGGCGTGGGTCTGCTCGAGTTCGGTAACCGTTCCCAGCCGCGGCCGGGAATCGATATTTCCAATAAAGATAATTCGTTTGCGCAGGTCTGGGAGCGGATGAAGGCCTGGTTCCAGGGGAATTTCTAGTTTCGCGTTCGATCAACGTCGGTCAATTGCCGGCAGTCGCCGGCCCGACACAAAAGTTTTTCCGCAAGGAAAAAGCACGGCAACCAAGATAGAGGTGCATCATGCCTGAAGTATTTGAATTTGCAGATCAAAAGACCGATAAGGCCATTATCAAGGTCATCGGCGTCGGCGGTGGCGGCGGCAACACCATCAACCAGATGGTCAACGGCGGCATCGAAGGCGTGGACTTCATCTGTGCCAACACCGATGCCCAGCATCTGGAGCGTTGCGATGCCGATGTGCTCGTACAGCTCGGCATGAACGTCACCCGCGGCCTGGGCGCCGGTGCGGATCCGGCCATCGGCCGTCAGGCCGCCGAAGAGGATCGCGACCGCATTCGTGAATCCATCGAAGGCGCGGATATGCTGTTCATTACCGCCGGCATGGGTGGCGGCACCGGCACCGGCGCGGCGCCGGTCGTGGCCGAGATCGCCCGCGAAATGGGCATTCTCACCCTGGCCGTCGTGACCAAGCCGTTCCCGTTCGAGCGCGGCCGTCGCATGGAAATCGCCAAGCAGGGCATTGAAGAGCTGGGTCGCTATGTCGATTCGCTGATCGTGATCCCGAACGAAAAGCTGCTCACCGCCCTGGGCAAGGCGACCACGCTCAAGAACGCCTTCCAGGCGGCCAACAACGTGCTGCACAACGCGGTGCAGGGCATTTCCGATCTGATTACCCGTCCGGGTGTGATCAACGTCGACTTTGCCGACGTGCGTCGCGTGATGTCGGTGCAGGGTATGGCCATGATGGGCCGTGCGACGGCCGTCGGCGACGACCGTGCCCGCGAAGCCGCAGAAGCCGCGCTGGCCTCGCCGCTGCTGGATGATCTGAGCCTGCACGGCGCCCAGGGCCTGCTGGTCAACGTCTCGGGCGACGAGAACCTGGGCATCCACGAGTTCCAGATCGTAAACGAAGTCATCGCCGATATGGGCGCGGACAACGCCGAAGTCATCGTCGGCATGGCCGAAGATCCGAGCATGGGCGACGAAATCTGCGTAACCGTCGTGGCTACGGGCCTGGGCCGTCAGGCCGAAGAGCGCGAAGCCATTCGTGCCGTCAAGCGTGATGCCGGCGGCCAGATGCGCTACGAGGATCTGGATCGTCCCACGGTGATCCGTAACCGTCCGCAGCAGTCCTCGCGCGAGAACGCCGCGGTCGATATGGATTACTTCGACGTGCCGGCGTTTCTGCGTAACCAGGCCGACTAAAGGCCATGGTTGCAGGGCGTCTGCCGGAGCCGGCCTGCGGGCCGGCGGTAGTCGAAAACATGCCGGTTGGCGGTAGCCGTGCGCTGCCAACCGGCATCCCTGTGTTAATCTAAGCGGCTTTGCGGACCGGGCTTTTTCGGGTTCCGGGCGCGAGCGGTAGCAGGACGCGGCGAGTTAAGGCGAAATTAAGCCACTGTGCATAAAGTATCTGACCGTCAGGTGACGGCTTTATGACATGGCAAGCCGAGCATGACAAACCGCCACAAGGATAAGAACTCGATGCTTAGACAACGCACCTTGAAGAACCCCATCCGGGCGACCGGCGTCGGCTTGCATACCGGCCAGAAGGTTTATATGACCCTGCGCCCGGCACAGGCGGATATGGGCATTGTGTTTCGTCGTACGGACTGCACTCCGGTCAAGGAGTTCCGTGGCGATGCGTTCAAGGTAGGTGATACGACGCTGGCGACCACGCTTGTCGACGACGGCGTGCGCGTTCAGACCGTGGAGCATCTGCTGTCGGCGATGGCGGGTCTGGGCATCGATAACGCGATCGTCGAGCTGTCTTCCGACGAGCTGCCGATCATGGATGGCAGCGCTGGGCCTTTCGTGTTCCTGATCCAGTCGGCCGGCATTCAGGAGCTGGATGCGCCAAAGAAGTTCATCCGTATCAAGCGTTCGGTTCAGGTCACCGACGGCGACAAATGGGCGCGCTTTGACCCGTTCGACGGCTTCAAGGTGAGCTTCTGTATCGACTTCGACCATCCGGCGTTCGATTCCGACACTCAGTCGGCGACCGTCGATTTCTCCACGACCTCGTTCGTTCGTGAAGTCAGCCGTGCGCGGACCTTCGGCTTCATGCGCGATATCGAATTCCTGCGCTCGAACAACCTCGCGCGCGGCGGCAGCATGGATAATGCCGTTGTTCTCGACGACTATCGCGTACTCAACGCCGACGGTCTTCGCTACGACAACGAATTCGTGCGCCACAAGATCCTCGACGCGATCGGCGACCTTTATCTGCTGGGCCATGGCCTGATCGGCAGCTATTCCGGCTACAAGTCGGGGCACGCGCTCAACAACAAGCTGCTGCGCGCGCTGCTGTCGGAAGAAAAAGCCTGGGAAGAGGTCACCTACGAGGATATCGAGGATTCCCCGATTTCCTATATCAACGCCCGCCCCGTCGCGGCTGCGTAGACAAGCGGGCTAGCCGTCGTCGCGGCGCCCGGCTTCGGCCAGGCGCGCGAGCGCGTCGGCGAGCTGTTTGTCGGCGATATAGGACGCGCTGCGGCGCAGATGCGCCCGTGCGGTATCGCTGATCGTGCGCACCGCCTCGGGTGGCGGCGCGGGCGTCAGGTCGGGGCGTACCTTGATTTCGACACCTTCGATATGCAGGCGCATGCGCTGTGCGAGTGCCTGTACGATCGCCGGCTGCATATAGCGTAGCCGGGTCGCCCACCCGGCGTGGGTGACGTGCAGGCGCAGACGATAGCCTTCATAGGCCGCGACGCGTACGTGCGGGCCTGCGGCTTCCGGCAGAATTTCCAGCAGCGACTGGCGCATGCGCTCGAGAAAACGCGCCCGTCCGATCAGATCGGCAATATCCGGGGTCGCTGTATGCAGCAGGGACTGGATTGATTGCGGTGTCGTCCCCATGCTCTTTCCAGGCCGACGCAAACGGATTGTCCAAAGCGTAGCAGCCGTATTCGGCTGTCGTCACTGAAAGGCAGACAAGGCCTGCGGTATCATGCCCGTTTTGCACCGCGCGCGATGTTCGCGGCGCTTCGATCGGGCCAGACGACGAGGGTTCATGAGCAATATTCTGACCAAGCTTCTCGGTAGCCGTAATCAGCGGGTGGTCAAGCGGTTGCACCGCATTGTCGGCGCCGTCAACGCCCTCGAGACCGAATACGAGGCACTCAGCGACGAGCAGCTGCAGGCCAAGACCGAAGAGTTCCGCGCGCGGCTCGAACAGGGCGCGAAGCTCGACGACCTCACCGCCGAGGCGTTCGCCACCGTGCGTGAAGCCGGCAAGCGCGTGCTCGGCATGCGGCATTTCGATGTCCAGCTCGTCGGCGGTCTGGTGCTGCATCAGGGCAAGATCGCCGAGATGAAGACCGGCGAAGGCAAGACGCTGGTCGCGACGCTGACCACGTATCTGAACGCGCTGCCCGCGCAGGGCGTTCACATCATCACGGTCAACGACTATCTGGCCAGCCGCGACGCCGAATGGATGGGCCGTCTGTATCGTTTTCTGGGCCTGACGGTGGGCGTGATCTATTCCGGCCAGGATCCGCAGGGCAAGCGTGCGGCCTATGCCTGCGATATCACCTACGGCACGAACAACGAGTTCGGCTTCGACTATCTGCGCGACAACATGGCGTTCTCGCCGGCCGATCGCGTTCAGCGTCCGCTGCATTACGCCATCATCGACGAAGTCGACTCCATTCTCATCGACGAGGCTCGTACGCCGCTGATCATCTCCGGGCCCACCGACGATGATCCCGAAACATCGATGCGCGTCGACCGTCTGGTCAAGCACCTCGACGAACAGGTTGAAGAAGACGGCCCCGGCGACTACTCGCCGGAAGAAAAGAACAAGCAGGTCTTTCTGACCGAAGACGGCCACCAGAAGGTGGAGGCGCTGATGCGCGAGGCGGGCCTGCTCGACGCAGAAGAAAGCCTCTACGACGCCAACAACGTCGCGCTCATGCACCACATGAACGCGGCCCTGCGCGCACACGTGCTCTATCAGCGCGATGTGGACTACATCATCGCCGACGGCCAGATCGTGATCGTGGACGAGTTCACCGGCCGTACCATGCCCGGGCGGCGCTGGTCGGACGGCCTGCATCAGGCCATCGAGGCCAAGGAAGGCGTCAAGATTCAGAAAGAGAATCAGACCCTGGCCTCGATCACCTTCCAGAACTTCTTCCGCCTCTACGACAAGCTCTCGGGCATGACCGGCACGGCCGACACCGAAGCCTTCGAGTTTCAGTCGATCTACGGTCTGGAAGTGGTGGTCATACCCACCAACAAGCCGCTGCTGCGCAAGGACCTGCCCGATCAGATCTTCATGACCGGCGCCGAGAAGTTCCAGGCCATTGCCGAGGAAGCCAAGCGTGCCAGCGAAGCCGGCCAGCCGGTGCTCATCGGTACCGCCTCGATCGAAGCCTCCGAGCTGTCCTCGCGGCTGCTGCGCCAGCTCGGCATCCGCCACGAGGTGCTCAACGCCAAGCAGCATGAGCGCGAGGCCGAGATCATTGCCCAGGCGGGGCGTCCCGGCGCGGTCACGATCGCCACCAACATGGCCGGGCGCGGTACCGATATCGTGCTGGGCGGCAATATCCAGGAAGCGCTGGAGGCCATGGAGGACGACCAGGCCGGCCGCCAGCGCCTGCAGGATGAATGGGCCAAGACCCACGAAGCCGTGCTCGAAGCCGGCGGCCTGTACGTGATCGGCTCGGAACGCCACGAATCACGACGCGTGGACAACCAGCTGCGCGGTCGTTCGGGTCGCCAGGGCGATCCGGGCGCGTCGCGGTTCTATCTGTCGCTCGAAGACAGCCTCATGCGTATCTTCACGCCGCCGCGGCTGCGCGCCATGCTGCAGAATCTCGGCCTGGAAAAAGGCGAGGCGATCGAGCACAAGTGGGTCACGCGGGCGATCGAGAACGCGCAGCGCAAGGTCGAATCCCACCATTTCGATATCCGCAAGCAGCTGCTCGAGTACGACAACGTCGCCAACGACCAGCGCCAGGTGGTCTACGAGCAGCGCAACGAGATCATGGACGCCGAAGATGTCGGCGATATCGTAGAGAATATCTGGGACGAGGTCGTCAACGACGTCATCAGCCAGCATATCCCGCCGCAGAGCCTGGAAGAGCAGTGGGATATTCCCGGCCTTGTGGAGGCGATCCAGCGCGATTTCGGCCAGGAACTGCCGATTCAGCAGTGGCTGGACGAAGAGAAGACGCTCGACGAGGAAGGCCTGCGCGAGCGTATTGCCGCGCAGTTGAAGCAGGCCTACGAGGACAAGCGTGAAGAGGCCGGCTCCGACGTGCTGGCCCAGATCGAAAAGGCCGTGCTGCTGCAGGTGCTGGACTCGCTCTGGCGCGAGCATCTGGCGTCCATGGACTACCTGCGCAAGGGCATCCACCTGCGCGGCTATGCCCAGAAGGATCCGAAGAACGAGTACAAGCGTGAAGCCTTCGAGATGTTCAACGACATGCTCACGCGGCTCAAGCACGAGACGGTGACGGTGCTGGCCCGCGGCCGGGTTCGTGCCGAGGCCACCGAGGAAGCCCGGGAAGAACGCCGCAAGCAGATGGAAAACCTCGACTTCCAGCATGCGGAAGCGGCCAGCGCGGCCGACCAGGCCGTGGCCGCGGCAGCTGCCGCCCAGCAGCAGCCCGATGGCCAGGCGCCGGACCCGGCCGAACAGGCCGCCCGCGCCAATCTGCCGGGTTCGGATGCGCCGGCTGCGCGCGAACCGGGCGACGGCGACCAGCGGCCAGAGACGTTCGTGCGCAACGAACGCAAGATCGGTCGCAACGAGCCCTGTCCCTGCGGCTCGGGCAAGAAGTTCAAGCACTGTCACGGACGAGACTGAAGCGATATGGCCGTTAATCTGAGTGCGCCGGCGCGCCTGCTGCCGGTCGCCGGCGCTGCGTGGGCCGTGGGTGAAGCCGCGATCAAGAAACCCGGCCGCAACGACATGGCCGTGCTCAAGCTGGCGGATACCGCCACCGTGGCCGGCGTGTTCACACAAAACGCCTTCGCCGCCGCGCCGGTACGCGTGGCACAGCGCCATCTGGCCGCAGGGCCGGTGCGCGCGCTGGTGATCAACAGCGGCAACGCCAATGCCGGCACTGGCCGACGCGGCGAAGCCGACGCCCTGGCGTGTTGCAAGAGCGTGGCCGATAGCCTGGCGCTGGGATTGGAGCAGGTGCTGCCGTTCTCGACCGGCGTGATCGGCCAGCATCTGCCGGTCGAGCGTATGCAGGCCTGTATCGCCGGTCTTGACGCCGGTCTGGACCCGGATCACTGGCTGGACGCGGCCCAGGCGATCATGACCACCGATACGGTCGCCAAGGGCGCGTCGCGCAGCGTGGATATCGGCGACGGCGCTACCGTGACCTTGACCGGTATCGCCAAGGGATCGGGCATGATCCGGCCGGATATGGCCACCATGCTTGCGTTTATCGCCACCGATGCCGCGATCGACGCGGAGGCGCTCGACACCGCCTTGCGTACGGCGATGACGCATTCCTTCAATGCCATATCGGTCGACGGCGATACCTCGACCAACGATGCCTGTATCGCCTGTGCCACCGGCGCGGGGGCAGAGCTTGCACCGAGCGCGCCCGGCTGGGGCGCCTTTATCGATGCGCTGACCGACCTGGCCCGCGAACTGGCGCAGGCCATCGTACGCGACGGCGAGGGCGCGACACGCTTCATCACGCTGGACATCAGCGGTGCCCGCGACGAGGCCGAGGCCAGGGCGGTGGCCTTTACGGTCGCCCATTCGCCGCTGGTCAAGACCGCCTGTTTTGCCGGCGACCCGAACTGGGGGCGCATCCTGGCCGCGGTCGGACGTGCGCCGGTGGCGGATTTCGCGATCGATCATGTCGCCATTGCGCTCGACGCGGTCGCGATCGTGGCCGACGGCGAGCCGCGAGACGACTATATGGAAAGCGATGCCGCCGCGGTCATGGCCCAAAGCGAGTACACCATTGCCATCGATCTCGGGCGCGGCGAAGCGTCGGCCCGTATCTGGACCTCCGATTTGTCCTACGAATACGTGCGTATCAACGCCGAATACCGCAGCTGAACCGTCATGCCATCAGATAAGCAGGTGCCGCTGGATATTGCGGTGGGTATTCTGGTTGATCAGGCCGGCCGCCTGTTGATTGCCCGGCGCCGGCCCGGCACGCCGGGCGAAGGACTTTGGGAGTTCCCCGGCGGCAAGCGCGAAAACGAAGAGCCGATGCGCGACTGCCTGGCTCGGGAACTGGCCGAGGAAGTCGGCGTAACCGACTGTCGGCTCGATACGCCGCTGATCCGGTTTATGCATACGAAGGGCGAACGCCCGGTGCGTCTGCATGTCTGGCGTATCGATCAGTGGCAGGGTGAGCCACGCGGCCTCGAAGGCCAGCAATTGGCCTGGGTCGAGCGACGTGCGCTGGCGGATTATCAACTGCTGCCGGCCACCGACGTGATTCTGTGCGCGTTCGACCTGCCGGACCGATATCCGATCACGCCGGCGCTGAGCGCGGCCGACCCGAATGCCTGGTGGGCGCGGCTCGAGACGCTGCTCGCGCAGCCGCAGACACGTCTGCTCCGTCTGCGCGACCAAGGGCTGGAGGATGGCGCCTATCAGGCGCTGGCAGCGAAGGTTGTTGACGCGGGCCACCGCCACGGCGTCGCCGTACTGGTCGATCGGTCGCTGGCCGTATGCGAGGCGGCGGGCGCAGACGGGCTGCACTGGTCGGTGGCGCGATTGCTCGAATCGGGGCGGCCCGCGCTGGCACCGGGCCAGCTATTGGCTGTATCTGCGCATACCGGCGCGGATCTCGTCGCGGCGGTCGAGCGTGGCGCCGATTTCGCGGTGCTATCGCCGGTCGCAGCGACGCCGACCCATCCGGGGGCACCGGCGCTGGGCTGGAAGGGCTGGTGCGCTGCCCGGGCCGACCATGCCTTGCCGGTTTATGCCTTGGGCGGCCTGGGAGAGGACGACCTGAGCGCGGCCCAGCAACGCAACGCCCAGGGCGTCGCAGCCATCCGGGCGTTCTGGAAGGCCACCGATTAGCGCCTGCTAACACCCAACGCCAATCGTCGTGCTGCCTTGTCAGAAATTGGCCCGGCAAGGCACGAGCCGAGATGCTTGGCGACCCAAAGGAACGACGCGCAACGCCGCACGGGGGATTTCCGGGCGCAACCCGTCGGCAAGCGGGCCGGGCGTAATGATTCGAGGCGCGCAGTCCGGCAGGCAATGCCGCGCGCTCATGTCGCAAAGCGTCACCACGCTCACCCGCGCATTCTGTTGCCCAAAAACGGGCCGCGGCGCGGCGATTTCGTTCGCGTTAACAGGGCCTGGATCCGCTGTCGGCTGGCGCATGGGGGCGCCGCTTGCGGCCACCGGAGTTTGAGATCCCTGCGAGCCGTGCCTTGCGAGGTTAGTGCGGCAGGCCCGAGTCGTCCGCGTCGTCGGGCAGCACGCCACCGGCCGAACCGGTAGGGTCCGGAATCCGGTTGCTTTCATCGAGCCAGTCGCCCAGGTCGATCAGCTTGCAGCGGCGCGAGCAGAACGGCCGATAGTCATTATCACGGCCGATGCGGGCCGGTTTGCCACATTGCGGGCATTCGATCGTTTTGGTCATTAGAAACGGCAGCAGGCCATACGGAATTCGACATTGGACGGGTACTGGCGCACGCGCAGCTTCTTGTCCTGCACTTCGACAAAGCGAATCGTGGCGCGGTGGCGCCCGGCGCTGATCTCAGGAAATACGCGGGCGTCGTCGATCAGCACGCGGATGAGCTGGGTGCTGGGGTCCATGTTGTGTACGAGTACGCCTTTCTTGGCCGTCTGCAACGCCGGGCTGGTACTTTCGCGTAACAGCCGCAGCAGCATGCCAATAGCCTGCTCGAACGGCTGGATATGCCCGGCCCAGGCTTTCAGGTCGCGGGCCTGGTCGGCGTTCTTCTGCGACAGCCAGTGCTGGAACGCGGGGAGGTCGAAGCCGCAATCGCCGCCGGCGATCGGGCTGCGGTTATTGAGGCTGTTGAGCAGTTCGTTGTCGCGCAGTTGGTAGGAGGCGAACTGCGGCGGCATGGTCTGCATGGCACGCCCGAGGCTATCGAGTTCGCCCAGCACCTGCTTGAGCGCGCGCTCGTCGACGTCGTCGCGGTCGCCCAGCTTTTCGAACGCGGCATAGCGGCTGCCGAGTTCCTTGCTGACCTCGGCGCGCGTGTCGTAGCGCGACATCACGTTGAGGATATCGATCAGGGCGTCCAGTGTCGCGCGACGGCCCCACGGGCTTTCGTCGGCTTCGTGATGGCGCAGGCGCGCAATCAGGTGTTCGAGACGCAGGAAGGTTCTTATGCGTTCGTTGAGCGGTTGCTCGTAACAGAACGCGCCGTTATCGGCCACAGACAACCCTCGATGGATGAATCAGGCGGTCAGTCTATGCGTCTGCACCGGCCAATCAAAGTATTCGCGCCTTGCTGTGTTCAGCCAGGCAGGTGCAGGGGCGGCAGGTCGGCTACTTCGCCGTGTGCCAGACGCAGGTAGCCGGCATGCAGCGCGGCCGCGAGATCGGCGATATCCTTGCGCGGGCCGGTATTGATGAGCACGTCGTCGGCAAGGGCCAGGCGCTCGGCGCGGCTGTCCTGGGCGGCGATCATGCGCCGTGCCAGATCTTCGTTGATGTCGTCGCGCGACATGAGCCGGTCCATCTGTACGACCTCCGGCGCATCGACCACCAGTACCCGGTCGACCAGATCGCGCATGCTCGACTTGGCCAGCAGCGGCACCACCAGCAGACAGTAGTCGGACTGGGCCGCGTCGCGGCGACGGGCGAGTTCTTCACGAATGCGGGGGTGGGTGATGCGCTCGAGCTCGGCGCGCTGCGCATCGTCGGCAAACACGATTTCGCGCAGGGCGCGGCGTCGGAGTCGGCCCTCGTCGTCGACGATATCCGCGCCGAAACGCTCGACGATCTCTTCCAGGGCCGGCTGGCCGGGTTCGACCACGTCGCGTGCGACGACGTCGGCATCGATGATGGTCACGCCCAGGCGCTCGAACGCGCTGGAAACCAAGGACTTACCGCTGGCGATGCCGCCGGTAAGGCCGACGACGAGACTACTCGGCATTTGCTAGTTCCTTTGCAGCCGGAATACAGCACGCCGGTGCATCGTCCTGGCGACGATGACCCAACCCTGAGCGGCTGTTGGCCGCTAGTTCAAACCGGCAAGGGATGAATACGCGGCGCCGATTGTATCGCCTGCAACGAGTGTCAGCCAGCCGGCCAGCGCCAGCCAGGGACCGAACGGCATGGGTTTACCGCGTTCGAGCAGCCCGGTCGCCATGAGCGTGCCGCCAACAATCGCGCCGGCAAGCGAAGACATCAGCAGTACCATCGGCAATGCCTGCCAGCCAAGCCAGGCGCCCAGGGCGGCGAGCAGCTTGAAGTCGCCGTAACCCATGCCCTCCTTGCCGGTGGCCAGACGAAAGGCGTGAAAAACCAGCCAGAGCACGAGATAGCCGCCGGCGGCACCGAGAATGGCGGTGGCCGGATCTATCAGCGCAAAATCTGCGTCGTGGCCCAGGCTGAGCAGCAGACCGAGCCAGAGCAGCGGCAGCACCAGCGTGTCGGGCAGCAGCTGGGTTTGCCAGTCGATCATTGCGGCCGCGATCAGCGTCCAGGTGAACACGAGCGCGAAACCGGTGAACGGCGTCATGCCGAATACCGCCAGAACCGCGATGGCCAGCGCGGCGCTGACGAGTTCCACCGCGGGATACTGCAACGAGATGGGGTGGCCACAGTTGGCGCATCGGCCGCGCAGCAGCACGAAGCTGAGTACGGGGATGTTGTGCCAGGGTTTGATTGGCGTGCCGCAATGCCCGCATGCGGAGCGCGGATGCGATAGCGAGACACGGCGGCTGGAAAATGTCGCGACCGGCTGGTTCAGTATTTCAGCTGCGCTGGCGCGCCATTCGGCCTGCATCATGCGCGGCAGCCGCAGAATGACGACGTTGAGAAAGCTGCCGACGATCAACCCGAACAGCGCCACGGCGATGTAGCAAAAGACCGGCTGTTCGGCGAATAGGGTCTGCATCGAGGTCAGTGCCGGTTCCTGCGAGGGTTCGTTGGCCGGGTGATCGTCAGACCACCGAGCCGAGCTTGAATATCGGCAGGTACATGGCGATCACGAGCCCACCCACCAGAACGCCGATGATCGCCATGATCATGGGTTCGAGCAGCGAGGACAAGGAATCCACCTGGTTGTCGACTTCGGCCTCGTAGAAATCCGCCACGCGCGAGCACATCGCATCGAGCGAGCCGGATTCTTCGCCAATCGCGACCATCTGCAACGCCATGCTCGGGAACAGCCCCGTATTGTTCATGGCCAGCTGCAGCTGTACGCCCGACGAGACCTGATCGCGCATCTGCAGAATGGCCTCTTCGAACACGATATTGCCCGACGCTCGGGCGACCGAGTCCATCGCTTCCACCAGCGGTACGCCGGCGGCAAACATGGTCGACAGGGTGCGGGCAAAACGTGCCACCGCGGCCTTGTAAAGAATATCGCCGATAATGGGCAGCTTGAGAGCCAGCCGGTCGTTCATGCGCCTGAACGATCGCGATCGTAATCGCGCCTGGAAAAAGGCATAGAACGCGGCCGCGATAATGGCGAGGATCAGCCACCACCAGGCCTGGACCGTTTCCGACAGACTGATGACCAGCAGGGTGAAGGCCGGCAGATCGGCACCGAAGCCCTGGAACAGCGACTGGAACTGCGGCACCACGAAGTAGAGCAGGATGCCCATGACGATGACCGCCACCACGATAACCGCGCTGGGGTAGAAAAGCGCCTTGCGCACCTTGGCCTTGATGGCTTCGGTTTTTTCCTTGTAGGTGGCGATCTTGTCGAGCAGCGACTCAAGCGCGCCGGATTTTTCACCGGCATCGACCAGGTTCACGAACAGATCGTCGAAGTATTTCGGATGACGGGAGAGCGCCTGGGCGAGCGGAATACCGTCTTCGATATCCGCGCGAATGGTATCCACCAGTTCGCCCAGCGACGGGTTGTCGGCGCCTTTGGCGATAATTTCCAGCGACTGCACCAGCGGTACACCAGCAGCGAGCATGGTCGCGAGCTGGCGCGCGAAAATGGCGATATCGCCGGCCTTGATCTTTTTCTTGCGCTTGCCGCCCAGCCCGAAAATGGTGGTCTGTTTGCGTACGCGGATCGGGTTGATGCCCTGTTTTCGCAGCGCGACCTTGACCATGGCCTCGTTGGGGCCATCGGTCTGGCCCTTGATACGTGCGCCGCTTCGATCGGTGCCGATCCAGAAGAAAGTCTGGTTTTCGCTCATCGTGCTTGCCATGTTGCCCCGTACCGCTAGCCGTGGGTGTTCGGCGTCCCCTGTGCCGCATAACGCTTTATCGGCGGCCGCTGCTATTAATTCATCCCCAGTTTGGCCAGACGGTAGCGTAACGCGCGAAACGTGATGCCCAGATGCTTGGCCGCTTTGGTCTTGTTGTAGTGACAGGTCTCCAGCGCATGCTGGATACGTTCGCGTTCGAGCGTCTCGAGCTGGGTTTCCAGATCGACGCTGGTATCCACGGCCGCTGCAGGCCGCGACGGTGCATTGGCCGCGCTCGCCAATGCTTGGCTCGCTGGCGGTTCGATATGCGCCTGGCCTTCCAGCAGCGGCGAGTTCAGGCGCAGGTAGCGGCGGTCGATGACCGCGTCTTCGCTCAAGGTAACGGCGCGCTCCAGAATATTCTCCAGCTCGCGTATGTTGCCGGGAAAGCTGTATTGCTCCAGCGCCTCGAGTGCGTCCGGCGCCAGCGTGGGTGAATGCCGCAGGCGCAGCTTTCTTGCCAGCGCGTCCAGAATGCGCCCGGCCAGCGCTGCGATATCGGCACGGCGCTCGCGCAGCGGCGGCACATGCACTTCGATAACGTTCAGCCGGTAGTAAAGGTCTTCGCGAAAACGACCGCGTGCCACTTCCGCGGCCAAGTCGCGATGGGTGGCACAAATCACGCGTACGTCGACGGCGGTTTCATCGTTCGCGCCGACCGGGCGAATGGCGCGTTCCTGAATCGCACGCAGCAGTTTGACCTGCATGGTCAACGGCAAATCGGCGACCTCGTCGAGAAACAGCGTGCCGCCATCGGCGCGCGCGAACAGCCCCGAGGTATCGCGCATGGCGCCGGTAAAGGCACCGCGGACGTAGCCGAAGAATTCGGATTCCATCAGTTCCGACGGAATCGCGCCGCAGTTCACCGGCACGAAGGCGCTGCCCATACGCGGGCCTTCGGCATGGATCATGCGCGCGACCAGCTCCTTGCCGGTGCCGGATTCGCCGGTGATATAGACCGGTGCCTGGCTGCGGGCGAGTTTGCCAATGGTTTCGCGCAGCCGCTGCATGGACGGGGTGTTGCCAATCAGCCGCGGTGAAGCATCCAGCGACGGATGCGGTGGCGCGTCGTTATCGAGGCCGGCGAGTTTGAGCGCCTGGGCCACGAGCGCGCGCAGGCCGGCCACGTCGATCGGCTTTGATACGAAATCGAATGCGCCGGCCTTGAGGCTGGCCACCGCACTGTCGGCACTGCCATAGGCGGTAATCACGGCCACTGGGCAATGCGGATGGTTTTCGCTGATAAAGCTCACCAGTTCCAGGCCGTCGCCGTCGGGCAAACGCATATCGGTCAGGCACAGATCGAAGCGTTCGTCGGCAAATGCCTGCCTGGCCTCGGCCAGGTCCGCCACCGCCAGTGTCTTGATGGACATGCGGGCCAGGGTGATCTCGACCAGCTCGCGGATATCGGCTTCGTCGTCGACGATCAGGGCATAGGGCACGGTATCAGTCGAAGTCATGAACGTTGCTTGGCATGGGCGAGGCAGTGGTGCGCGCGGGCGAGGTGCGAATGGGGGCGAATACGATACGAAAGCAGGCTCCGCCGGAATGTGCAACTGGCACGAGCTGCGCACCGTTGGCTTCGCACAGCTCGGCGGCGATATGCAGGCCCAGGCCGGTGCCATCGCGCGTGGTGGTAAAGAACGGTTCCAGAATTTGGTTGAAAATCGTTTCGTCGATGCCGGGGCCGTTGTCGCGGATATCCAGGCAGAAGCGATTGCTGCGGTTGCGTTCTCCGCTCAGATGAACCGTGAGCACCACCCCGTCGCGACGCGCATAGGCCTTGGCATTGTCCCAGAGATTGAATAGCACCTGACGCAGATGATCGGGGTCGAATTCGACCTGTAGCTCCGGGTCGATGGCTTCAACATCGAAATCCGGCGAATCGTCGTCGAACGTGAGGTAATCCTCGATCGCGTCGTCCAGCCAGTTCGACAGCGCCAGTGTACGCCGCGATGTCTGCGAGCGTCGCGACAGCCCGAGCACGCTGTTGATGATGCCGTCGATGCGGCGCGTATGGCGATGGATGATGTCGAGCATGCGGTTTTCGTCCGGGCCCAGCGAAGGCGACTCGGCCAGCAACTGGCCCGCGTGGCTGATCGCGCCCAGCGGGTTGCGGATTTCGTGGGCGATGCTGGCCGACAGGCGGCCGATGGATACCAGTTTGAGCTGCTGGGCCTGCTCGTTCTGGCGCAGCGCATCCTCCAGAAAGATGAGCGCACCTGCGCGGTCGTTGTCGCCCAGGATCGAAAATACCGGCAACAGCGCGTGAGAGCCTGCGCGAATGACTTCGCCGGCCGAGGTGTGCTGGGCCGACCAGCGCGATAGTGCGCTATCGAGCGCGGGCGATAATCGGGCCAGCGCGCGCGCGGCATGTGAGCGCTGTTCGAGCTCCAGAAGACGAATGGCGGCATCGTTGATCAGCTGCACGTGGCGTCGATCATCGACGACCACGACGCCGACTTCCATCTGTTGAATGATATGGCGGTTGAGCGCGGCCAGATCGCGCACCTCGCTGGCACGCTCCGCGGCCAGCGCCTCGCTTTCGCGCACGCGCAGCGCCAGCCAGTGCGCAACCCCGGCGGTGATGAAGAACACCCCGCCCAGAATGCCGGCCTGGACGAATTCCGCGTGGCCGCCCGGCAGCTGCAACGCGCGCCAGGCCTCCTGGCCGAGGATGCCGAGGGCTGCGCAGGCGGCCAGCAGCGCGGCCACCCGCCGCGGCAGTAACATGCCCGCAGCCGCCACTGGCGTGATCAAGAGCATGCCGAGCCCGCCGGATACCCCGCTGCCGGCAAGGGCGAGGGCAGTAAACACGACGATATCGACCGCGCAGGCCACCAGGACCTGTATCCGCAACGCCGGCTTGCGCAGCAGCGCCGCTACCAGGCCCAGCGCACACAGGGCGAGATATAGCAGCGAGGTAAGACGAAAGGCATCGGGCAGTTCCACATCGAACATGCCCTCGGCGGCGCCGAACAACAAAGCCCCGACCAGCCCGAAGCTGATCAGGCTGCGATACATGTTCAGCGTGGTGATTGCCCGCCAGTCTTCGGCATGGCGGATCAGGCCGCCGCCGGTGCGTATGCCCATTAACGGGGGTCGCGGTCGCGCGGCTGATGCGCGCTGCAGTGGGCGTCGTTACAGATTGGAGCGCCGTCTGCATCCTCGCTGGCAAGCGCCAGCGGCAGATGCACGCCGCAACGGCTGCAGCGCACCGTCTTTTCGAAGCGCGGCGGCGTGGAATCGCGGTCAGGTGCGCGACGCGGGCCAAGCAGCTGCCTGACCACAAGCCAGCCGAGGCCAAGTAATAGGAGGAGTCCGAGCAGACGTGCCATGGCGTGAAATCGACCGAGAAAAGCCGCGATTGATTGCGTTGCCATCATACGTTAGGAATGCGCATGCCGCCGAGTGGCTGCGCGCGGCTCGCATGCAAAGTTGTCGCGTCGAAGTTCAAGAGCGACAATGCGCAGCATCTCGACGAATTGATTCTGCAAAAAGGCGATGCCATGAACGTTCACGAATATCAGGCCAAGGAAATCTTTGCGCGCTACGGCGTGCCTGCCGGCGAAGGCAAGGTCGCAGCGTCCGCGGACGAGGCGGTCGAAGCAGCCAAATCGCTTGGCGGCGATAAATGGGTAGTCAAGGCCCAGGTGCATGCCGGCGGGCGCGGCAAGGCCGGCGGCGTGAAGATCTGTTCCAGCGTGGACGAGGTCAAGCAGGCCGCGGCCGACATGATCGGCGGCGAACTCAAGACCAAGCAGACCGGCGATGTTGGCCTGCCCATCAACTCGGTCTATGTCGAAAAGCCGGCGGATATCGAATCCGAGCTGTATCTGTCGGTGCTGGT
>NZ_CAXGSH010000038.1:0-32382 GCF_964012375.1 uncultured Salinisphaera sp. | reverse complement strand
GTGCACGAACACGAGTACGAGCGCATCCGCTGGGCCTGCGACATGGCAGGCCAGATGCACGCCGTCACCCCGAACCCAGACGGGTTCGTCGGCGTTGTTGGCGATGCTGTCATGATGCGGCATTGGCCACGTCCGATGTAATAGTTACATCAAACGGTGTCACAAAGGCGGGGTGAAAGCAACTACGCCTGCGAAACAGCCAGAGCCGACAAGCGCAAGCATTCCTCGGCGGGGCCGCGCTGTTTCAAATCGATCAGGAAATGCTTTGCAGGTCAGCCTGGGGCGCCGGCACGCGGCCGTGGGCGCGCCAGTAAAACGCCGGGCTTAGCGCGCGTCGTGCAGGTGTTCCATGAGCAGGGCGAGGCGATCGCCCAGGTGGCGATCGGCGGCCTTGCCCATGGCGCGGGCGACCTCCGGCAACACGGCCATTTCCACGAGCGGGCGGAAACGCCAGACGATATCGGCGAGTTCCGGCATGTCTTCCTTGGGCGGCAGCTGGCCTTCGCCGTAGCGATCGAATACGTGGATGGCGACCAGGCGCACCATTTCGTCGGCGGCCTGTTCGACGTTGCGGCGCAGGTAGGCCACCACGTCCAGCATCTCTTCCAGCGGAATGCCGACGGCTACGAGTTCGGCGCCGGCATGCAGCATCCGCGGGCTGGGCACGCGATAACGCATGCCCTCGGGGCGGATCACGTCCAGATCGATCGCCTTTTTCAGCGCCGAGCGCGAGAACTGGCCGCCGAACTTCTTGAGCAGCTGCGGCATGGTGACGTAATCGGGGACTTCGTCCGTCCACGGGCTGGCCACGGCCGTCTCCAGCCCCAGCAGGCTGCCGATATCGTTACCGCGTTCCCAGCTGCCGATCAGCTCACCGATATTGGCGAGCGTATAGCCGCGTTCCAGCAAACGGTTGATGATACGAAGACGCGACAGGTGCGCATCGTTGTAGATGCCCTTGCGCCCGCGCCGCTCCGGCGGCGGCAGCAGGCCTCGATCCTGATAGGCGCGGATGTTGCGCACGGTGCTGCCAGTCTCGCGCGCGAGTGCGTCGATCGAGAATTCCGGCGGCACCTTGTCGCTCGCCTCGCCGTCGTCGGTGGTCTTGGAAGCACTTGTCATGACGAAAGGATAGCCCGGCAGGCGATTGCCGTCATCCGCGGCGTGCTGTAGCGCGCTCGCGTCGGGCTAGGCACAGCGCGCGGTGCGTGCTGCACGATAGGCCGCGATTTCCTCGATGGTCAGAATCGGCAGGCCATGGGCTTCGGCATAGCGCTGGATATCGTCATTGCCGGCCATGGTGCCGTCGTCGTTCATCAGTTCGCAGAGCACCGAAGCCGGGCGCAGGCCGGCCAGGATCGCCAGATCCAGCGAGCCTTCGGTATGGCCGCGGCGTTCCAGCACGCCGCCGGCGCGCGCGCGCAGCGGAAACACATGGCCGGGGCTGACAATACGGCGCGGCCCGTCGATCGACTCGAGCGCGGCGGTGATCGTGCGTACGCGATCGACGGCGGAAACGCCGGTGGTCACGCCTTCCGCGGCTTCGATTGATACCGTAAAGCCGGTGCCATGCCGTGCCTGGTTGTCGCGCACCATCGGCTCGAGTTCGAGCGCGTCCGCGCTGGCCTGATCCAGGCACAGGCAGACAATGCCGCTGCCGTTGCGGATCATGCGGACCATGGTTTCGGTCTTGAGGTTGTCGGCGGCGGCGACGATGTCGGCTTCGTTTTCGCGATCGGCGTCGTCGAGCAGCAGCACCGGATCGCCGGCACGAAACGCGGCGATAGCGGCGGCCAGGCGCGGGTGGTTGTGGAAGTCGTGTTGGGGCATGAAACGTCCTCTTTGCTGAGTCAACGTTTCAGGGCGACAGGCGCGATAGGCGTGCCCCTGCGCGGTGGCCGCCGTGCGTCTTCTTTCATCCGGACTGTGACCGTCGGCTCTGGCATCGCACCAGATCTGCTGACCCTCGACCATCCGTCGAGGCGCTCGCGGGCTCGTCGCTAACGACATACCGCCGGTGGGGAATTTCGCCCCGCCCTGAAGACGGCCGCAAGTATAGCCGATCGCGCCGTTGTCCGACAGATCGGTTGGGCGCCGGGTCGCATGCGCCATCCACAGGCCCTACTATTTCGCCTCGTTCCACCACTGCAATCATGCGCATGCAATTCGCCAGCAAACTGCCGGCCGTGGGCACCACCATCTTCAGCGTGATGAGTGAACTCGCCGCCCGGCACAATGCCGTGAACCTGGGCCAGGGCTTTCCCGATTTCGAGCCGCCGCTACGCCTGCGCGAGGCGCTCGCCCGTGCGGTTGCCGACGGCCGTAACCAGTACCCGCCCGGTATCGGCGTGGCCGCGCTGCGTGAACAGATCGCGGCCAAGACGAACGCCCTGTACGGGCGGGCCACCGACGCCGACACCGAAGTCACGGTGACCTCCGGGGCGACCGAGGCGATATTCGCTGCGATTGCGGCCACGGTGGGCGCCGGCGACGAGGTTATCGTGCTCGACCCGGCCTACGACTGTTATGTGCCGGCCATCGAACTGCAGAATGCCCGCGCCATCCGGGTGCCGCTTACCCGGCCCGATTTCGCGATCGACTGGCAGCGGGTCGCCGATGCCATCGGCCCGCGTACCCGGATGCTCATCGTCAACTCACCGCATAATCCCACCGGCGCGGTGTTGAGTGCGGCTGATCTCGATCGGCTCGCCGCGCTGCTGCGCGATACGTCCATCATCGTGCTGTCGGACGAGGTGTATGAGCACATGGTCTTCGACGGCCAGGCCCATCAGAGCGTGGCCCGTCACGACGAGCTGGCCGCGCGCAGCTTCGTGATCAGCTCCTTCGGCAAGACCTATCACTGTACCGGCTGGAAGATCGGCTACTGCGTGGCGCCGCCGCAGCTGACCGCGGAGCTGCGCAAGGTGCATCAGTATCTGACGTTTGCCAGCTTTGCCCCCGCGCAATGGGCGCTGGCCGACATGCTTGCCGAAGAGCCGTCTCACCACCTGGAATTGGCCGATTTCTATCAGGCCAAGCGGGATCGGTTCCGGGCGCTGCTTGCCGACACGCCGTTGACTCTGCGCGACGTGCCCGGCGGCTATTTTCAGCTGGTCGACTATTCCGCGGTGCGCGACGTCGATGATGCAACGTTCGCGCAATGGCTGGTCAAAGAGGTCGGCGTGGCCGGGGTGCCGCTGAGCCCGTTTTTTCAAACGCCTCCGGACACGCGCCTGCTGCGCCTGTGCTTTGCCAAGAGCGATGCCACGCTCGTCGCCGGTGCCCAACGGCTTGCCGCGATCGAGATATAAAGCCGGTTTGCATGCCCATAAAAAAGCCCCGGCCGAGGCCGGGGCTAAAGTTCACGAGGGGCGCCCTCGTTGAACGGGTATGGAGGTTTTATTTCGCGGTTATAGGAATTCAGGTCGTGGTGTTGCTGCTTTGTGTGGCACCGCCGCTGGCTTCCAGCGCCTCGGCAGCCGCGATATTCGTGCCTTCCGGGAAAAAGCTCGTCGACGGCACGTTGTTCGCCATCGGGCTCACGCTGTTGGGCGTCAGGTAGGCGATATTGTGGATCTGTGCCGGCGTGCGCGAGAACGTGATGCCGCTACCGTCGGTGGGGACGATGTTGGTTGCATCGTAATTCATGCCGTAGATCGAAACGCTGTTAACGCCGTCACCGGTGATGCCCTGGTCGAGATCGTCTTCGCCGTCGAGGCTGTCGCGAGCCCCGGAAATGGCGTTTATCACGGCGCCGAGCGGCAGGGTCTGGTCGCCTTCGCTGGTATTGAAGGTCACGGTTTCGCCGTCTTCCGCACGCGCCGTAAGAATCGTGCGCACCAGGCCCGCGTGATAACCCTCGACCGAGAGTATGCCGGCGGCTGCGGTCAAAAAGTCGCGATTACGCAGGAACTGGGCGCCGCCCTTGTAAGCCGTCACGCCGACGTCCTCGAATATGAAGGCCCCGATAAGGAAGCCAAGCGGGCTGGCGTACGGGTTGAACGTCGCGGTCGCACCGCTGCCGATCACGCCGGCGCCGCGCAGGGCCGCGGTTGCGGCGAAGTCGAAGGAGCTGCTCAGGTTGATCGTCGGACGGGCGATCAGCCCGCCGGCCTGGGACAGCCCCGAGCGCAGGAACTGCACGTGATCGAGCTCGTCGGAGGCGATCTCGGCGGCATAACGGCCGATCAGGCCTTCGCCGGTGAAGTTGACCGCACCCTGCTGCGGGAAGGTGACGGTACCGGCGGGCATGCCGCCATCGCTGCCACTCGTGTCGGAGGCCTGCAGGCCGGAACCGGTCACGGCGCCCAGATAGTATTCGGCTTCCAGGTATTCGAGGTTGAGCGCGAACTGCAAGACGGCAGCGTCGCTGGGTGCGTTCGCGAACAGATCGTTATTGCCGGCGTTGTTGGACTGGGCATTCGCAAAGCCGTCGTTGTCGCTGCAGGCTGCCAGCAGCGAACTGCCGACCAGGCCGGCCGAGAACATGCCGGCATTGCTCAGAAACCGCCGCCGCGAGTTGCTGATGGGTTTGCCCGTCGTGCCGCTGATGATTTCGACCGGTTTTTGTTGTTCTGTCTTGGCGTTTTGGTCTGCCATGAGCTGAATCCCTCTGGTTTGTGGAAATCGGTGTTGCAACCGATGGACAAGGCATGGCCGACGTGCGCCGTGTTAATACTTGCTCTGGGTGTCAGCGCACGGTAACGGCAATAGCCCCATGACCGACGCTAGCACAGCCAATCCGCGAGTCGAGGGCAGGGCGGGATACGGGGGTGCTGTCTTTAGGCGATTCTACGCTCGCCCATTTGGGCATTATTTACCAAGCGCATGATAATTAAGATTTTTGCAGGCGCATCGTCAGGCATCTCGGCGTCGATTAAATATTCATGACGGGGCGTGGATTGCCTGCGGGATGGCTGCGATTGCGCGATTTATGCCCGCGTCCAGCGCCGGTGCAGGGCAAGGTGCCCGGCAATTCGTGCCCGTGCGGGCACTTAATCCTGTGTTGCCCACATGGGCGCTTTAATAGACAATGCACGGCCTTTGTCAAGCCGCGTCATAGGATTGTCGATGCCTGCACGCCGTGATCTCGCCAACGCCATCCGTATTCTGTCGATGGACGCCGTCCAGCAGGCCAACTCCGGCCATCCGGGCATGCCCATGGGCATGGCCGATATTGCTGAGGTGCTGTTCAACGACTACATGAAGATCAATCCGGGCAATCCGGACTGGGTCGATCGTGATCGTTTCATTCTGTCCAACGGGCACGGTTCCATGCTGCAGTACGCGCTACTGCATCTGACCGGCTATGACGTATCGCTCGACGACATCAAGAATTTTCGTCAGCTGCATTCCAAGACCCCGGGTCATCCGGAAAACTTCATGACCCCGGGCGTCGAGACGACCACCGGCCCGCTGGGCCAGGGTCTGGCCAATGCCGTGGGCATGGCGCTGGGTGAAGCCGCGCTGGCAGCGCGCTTCAATCACGCCGATGCCACGCTCGTGGATCATTACACCTGGTGCTTCGCGGGCGACGGCTGTCTTATGGAAGGCATCTCGCACGAGGCCTGTTCGCTGGCCGGCACGCTCGGGCTGGGCAAGCTGATCGTCTTCTATGACGACAACGGCATTTCGATCGACGGCGAAACCCAGGGCTGGTTCACCGACGACACGCCGGCCCGCTTCGAAGCCTATGGCTGGCAGGTGGTGCGTAACGTGGACGGCCACGACGCCGACGAGATCAAGACCGCCATCGAAACCGCGCGCCAGGAAACCGGCCGTCCCACCCTGATCTGCTGCAAGACCGTGATCGGCTGGGGCTCGCCCAACAAGCAGGGCACCGCCGGCGTGCACGGCGCCGCGCTAGGCGACGAAGAGATTGCCGCCGCGCGTAAGCAGATCGGCTGGGCCGACGAAACGCGCTTTGCCGTGCCGGACGATATCTATGCGGCCTGGGACAAGCACGATCGAGGCGCGACCGCCGAGAAGAACTGGCAGGACGCCCGTGCGGCCTATGCGGCCAAATACGCCGACGACATGGCCGAGTTCGAACGTCGCATGGCAGGCCAGATGCCGCGCGACTGGCCGGCACAGTGCCGTGCCTTCATAGAAAAGGTACAGGCCGAGGGCAAGCGTACGGCCACGCGCAAGTCGTCGAAGGCGGCTATCGAAGCCTATGCGGCGCTGTTGCCGGAACTGATCGGCGGTTCGGCCGATCTATCCGGGTCGAACGGCACCGATTTCAAGGGCCATGTGCCGATCAGCGCCGGCGACTACAGCGGCAACTACGTCTACTACGGCGTACGCGAGTTCGCCATGACCGCGATCACCAACGGCCTGAGTCTGCATGGCGGCTTTACCCCGTTTGGCGCGACCTTCCTGACGTTCTCCGACTATGCCCGCAACGCGGTGCGCATGGCCGCGCTCATGCGCTCGCGCAATATCCTGGTCTATACCCATGACTCTATCGGCCTCGGCGAAGACGGCCCGACCCATCAGTCGGTCGAGCATATCGCCAGCCTGCGCCTGATACCGAACCTGCATGTCTGGCGTCCGGGCGACGACGTGGAAACCGCGGTCGCCTGGCAGGCCGCGATCGAGCGCGAGAACGGGCCGACCGCGTTGGCGCTGTCGCGCCAGGACGTCGATCACCAGCCGCGCGATGCGTCTCAGGTGGCCGCCATTGCGCGCGGCGGTTATGTGCTCAGCGAGCCCGAGGGCGAAGCGCAGGCACTGATCATCGGTACCGGCTCCGAGCTGGACATGGCCGTCGCTGCCGCCGATCGCCTGGCTCAGGAGGGCGTGACTGTACGCGTGGTTTCCATGCCCTGTATCGAAGCCTTCGATGCCCAGGGCGCCGACTATCGCGAATCGGTGCTGCCGGCGGCGATCGCTGCGCGCGTGGCGGTCGAGGCCGGGGTCAGCGACAGCTGGTATCGCTTCGTTGGCGCCACCGGGCATGTGGTCGGCGTGAACGATTTCGGCTCGTCGGCCCCTGCCGGCGATGTCTATGCCGATATGGGCGTGACCGTCGACAGCGTGGTCGACGCCGTGCGCGCACAGCTGGGCTGAAGCCCGGCCCGTATTCAATTCATGTTCTTACTGGCCGCACCGAAGCGGCCAGACCGTTAGTAAAGAGGTAGCTATGGCAGTCAAAGTCGGGATCAACGGTTACGGTCGTATCGGGCGCAACGTGCTGCGTGCGCTGTATGAGTCGGGCCGCAATGGCGAAATCGAGATCGTGGCCATCAACGATCTGGGCGACGCCGAGGCGAACGCCCATCTCACCCAGTACGACACCGCCCACGGTCGTTTCCCGGGCGAAGTGTCGATCGAAGGCGAGCACATGGTCGTCAACGGCGACAAGATCAAGGTGCTGGCCGAGCGCAACCCCGCCGATCTGCCCTGGGGCGAGCTCGACGTCGATATCGTGATGGAATGCACCGGCCTGTTCGCCAGCAAGGAAAAGGCCAGCGCACATCTGGAAGGCGGCGCCAAGAAGGTGCTGATTTCTGCGCCGGCCGGGGATATCACGACCGTGGTTTACGGCGTCAATCACGACACCATTACCGCCGACGACAAGGTGATCTCGAACGCCTCCTGCACGACCAACTGCCTGGCGCCGCTGGTCAAGCCGTTGCACGACGCCTTCGGCATCGAATACGGGCTGATGAACACCATCCACTCGTATACCAACGACCAGGTGCTCACCGACGTTTATCACAAGGATTTGCGTCGTGCCCGCAGTGCCACCCAGAGCATGATTCCGACCGCCACCGGTGCGGCCAAGGCCGTGGGCCTGGTGCTGCCGGAACTCAACGGCAAGCTCGACGGCTTCGCCGTACGCGTGCCCACGATCAACGTGTCGATGGTCGACCTGACCGCGCAGGTGTCCAAGGACACCACGGTCGAAGAAGTCAACGCCGTGCTCAAGCAGGCCGCCGAAGGCCCGCTCAAGGGTGTGCTCGCTTACAGCGAAGCGCCGCTGGTTTCCAGCGACTTCAACCACGATCCGGCTTCGTCGACGGTCGACGGTCCGCTGACCAAGGTCGCCGGCGGCAAGCTGATCAAGGTCTGCTCCTGGTACGACAACGAATGGGGTTTCTCCAACCGCATGCTCGATACCGCGCTGGCCCTGGCCAACGCCGGTTAAGCAGGACTACGAGACCCAGGAGCGCGACATGACTGCCATGCTCAAGATGCAGGACGTGGATCTGGCCGGTAAACGGGTGCTGATCCGACAGGATCTCAACGTTCCGTTCGCCAACGGCGAGGTCAGTTCGGCCGGCCGCCTGAAGGCGTCCGTGCCGACCATTCAGGCCGCGCTCGATGCCGGCGCCCGGGTGATGGTCATGTCGCACCTGGGTCGTCCGAAAGAGGGGCAGCCCGACAACGACCATAGCCTGGCGCCAGTGGCCCGCTATCTCGGCGAATTGTTGCGCCGCGACGTGCCGCTGGTCAGCGACTGGCTCGACGGCGTGGACGTCGGCGAGGGCGAGATCGTGATGTGCGAGAACGTGCGCTTCAACGTCGGCGAAAAAGCCAACGACGAAGCGCTCTCGCGCAAGATGGCGGCGCTGTGCGACGTGTTCGTGATGGACGCTTTCGGTACCGCCCACCGGGCCCAGGCATCGACCGAAGGCGTGGCCCGTTACGCGCCGGTGGCCTGTGCGGGGCCGTTGTTATCGGCCGAGGTGGAAGCACTGGAGGCCGCGCTGGGCGATCCGGCGCGGCCGCTGGTGGTCATCGTCGGTGGTTCCAAGGTCTCGACCAAGCTCGAACTGCTGGAAAGCCTCGCCAACGTCGCCGACCAGCTGATCGTGGGTGGCGGTATCGCCAACACCTTCCTGGCAGCGGCCGGTCACAACGTGGGGGCCTCGCTGCACGAGCCGGATCTGGTCGGCGCGGCGCGTATGGTCGATCGCGAAATACGTCGCCGCGGCGGCGAGATTCCGTTGCCGACCGATGTGGTCACGGCCACGGAGGTTTCGCCCGAGGCCCATCCCGAGGTGCGCCCGGTGACCGAGATCGAGGATGACGAGATGATTCTCGATTTCGGCCCGGAAAGTCGGGATCGTATCGCCGAGATTCTCAAGGACGCCGGCACCATCGTCTGGAACGGGCCGCTGGGCGTATTCGAAATCGACCAGTTCGGCGGCGGAACACACGTGCTGGCACGGGCGATCGCACGCAGCGAAGCGTTCTCGATCGCCGGCGGAGGCGACACGCTTGCGGCGATCGAGAAATACCGTATCGAAGAGGATGTGTCTTATATCTCCACCGGCGGCGGCGCCTTTCTCGAGTTTCTGGAAGGCAAGACGCTGCCCGCGATCGCTGTGCTGGAGCAACGCGCCGCCGATTGAACGGCCGGCGCAATGAAGCAACGCCCGGCCCCTGCGCCGGGCGTTTTTATTGAAAAGGCGTTTCATTTCCACGACACTGAAGGTCTGGTCGCTACCGCGATCGATCTGATTTACAACCGCGATTCACGTTTATGACCACGCAATTCACCGGCACCGACCGCTACGTCGCCACAGACGACCTCAAACTTGCGGTGAATGCGGCCGCGACACTGCAACGGCCGTTGCTGATCAAGGGCGAGCCGGGTACCGGCAAGACCATGCTGGCCGAAGAAGTCGCGGCGGCGCTCGACAAGCCGTTTTTCCAGTGGCATATCAAGTCGACCACGAAAGCCCAGCAGGGCCTGTACGAGTACGATGCGGTATCGCGGCTTCGCGATTCGCAGTTGGGCGACGAGAAGGTGCACGATATTGCCAACTACATCGTGCCGGGGCCGTTGTGGGAATGCTTTACCTGCGACACGCAGCCGGTATTGCTGATCGACGAGATCGACAAGGCCGATATCGAGTTCCCGAACGATCTGCTGCGCGAGATCGATCGCATGGCCTTTGATGTCTACGAGACGCATCAGACCATCGAAGCCCGTCATCGTCCGATCATCATCATCACCTCGAACAATGAAAAGGAACTGCCGGACGCCTTTCTGCGCCGCTGCTTCTTCCATTTCATTTCGTTCCCGGACAAGGACACGATGCGCGAAATCGTCGATGTCCACTTCCCGAACATCAAGAAGAACCTGCTTTCGGATGCGATGGACCTGTTCTTCGACGTGCGCGACGTACCGGGCATCAAGAAAAAGCCGTCGACATCAGAACTGCTCGACTGGTTGAAGCTGCTGCTGGCCGAGGATATTCCGGCCGAGGCGCTGCATTCCAAGAATGCCCGCGACGCGCTGCCGCCGCTGCACGGCGCGCTGCTGAAAAACGAGCAGGACGTGCATCTGTTCGAGCGCCTGGCGTTCATGACGCGCCGCGGCTAAAAGCCGCGCGCGCCGAACCCGCGGCCTGCCATGCTGATCGAATTCTTCTACGAACTGCGCGACGCCGGCCTCAAGCCGTCGGTGACCGAGTACCTGACGCTGCTGGAGGCGCTGGATCGCCACGTCGGCGGCATGAGCGTGGAGAATTTCTACTATCTGTCGCGGGCGACGCTGATCAAGGACGAGACCAAGTTCGATCGCTTCGATCAGGTGTTTGGCCATTACTTCGACGGTATCCAGGCCGCGACCGAGGACCTGACCACCGATATTCCGGACGAATGGCTCGAGCGCATGAAGCAGCTCGAGCTAACCGACGAGCAGAAGGCCCAGATCGAGGCCATGGGCGGCTGGGACAAGCTCATGGAAACGCTCAAGAAGCGTCTCGAAGAGCAGGGCGAACGCCACGAAGGCGGCAGCAAATGGATCGGCACGGCCGGCACCTCGCCGTTCGGCGCCTATGGCTACAATCCGGAAGGCATCCGTATCGGCCAGGACGGCTCGCGCCATCGGCGCGCGGTCAAGGTCTGGGACAAGCGCGAATTCGCCAATCTCGACGGCTCCCAGGAGATCGGCACCCGCAATATCAAGATGGCGCTGCGCAAGCTGCGGCGCTTCGCCCGCACCGGCGCGGACGAAGAGCTGGATATGGAGCGCACCATTCGTGCGACCGCCAAGAATGCGGGCAATCTCGATCTGCATATGCGCCCCGAGCGGCGCAACGCGGTCAAGCTGCTGATCTTCTTCGACGTGGGCGGTTCAATGGACGACCACGTCGCCACCGTCGAGTCGCTTTTCTCGGCCGCAAGGGCCGAGTTCAAGCATCTTGAGTACTACTATTTCCACAATTTCCCCTACGAGGGGCTGTGGCGCGATAACCGCCGTCGTCGTACCCAGCAGCACGCGACCTGGGACGTTTGTCATACCTACACCTCCGACTACAAAGCGATCTTTGTCGGCGATGCCACCATGAGCCCTTACGAGATCGCCTATCCGGGCGGCTCGGTGGAGCACTGGAACGCCGAAGCGGGCGCGGTCTGGCTGCAACGGCTGCTGGAGAGTTTCCCGAACGCGGTCTGGCTGAACCCGGAGCCGCGTCAGCGCTGGGACTACACCCCGTCGATCCAGATGACCCGCGAGCTCATGGACGATCGTATGTACACGATGACCCTGGACGGGCTCGAAGCGGCGATCGAGCAGCTGGCCGACTGAAACCGCCGGCTCGGCGACTGTCGATAAGTCGCGCTATCGACGTCGTTTTCGCGCTATCCTTGCCCGCGCCTGCGCGCTGCTTTCGTCGTGATGACCGCCATATCTGAATCGCCATCGTTTGGCCGTGTCGGCCGCCGCATTGTCAAGATTGCGTTGAGCGCGATCGGGGCGGCGTTGTTGCTGGTGCTCGCCGCCAACGCCTGGGTGGTGTCGGCCACCCGTGCCTTCATTGTTGAGGACATGGGTCGGCTGAGCGTGCACGACGTGGGCGTGGTTCTGGGTACCAGCCCGTTCACCCGCCACGGCAACCGCAATCTGCTGTTCACCCATCGCATGATGGCTGCGGCCGAACTGTACGCGGCGGGGCGGGTACGCCATCTGCTGTTGTCCGGCGCGAATCCCGATCGCACCTATAACGAGCCGCGCAAGATGTACCAGGCCTTGCGTCGCCTGGGCGTGCCGGACTCTGCGCTGACATTCGATTTTGCCGGGTTTCGTACCCTGGACTCGATCGTGCGCGCGCAACAGGTGTTCGGGCTCGATCGCTTCGTGATCGTGTCGCAGCGATATCATGTCTATCGCGCGCTTTTCATCGCCCGCTACAACGGCGTCGAGGCGATGGCCTATATCCGGCCCCAGGAGGATCGGCGTCAGCCGCTGCGTGCCGAGGCCCGCGAGTATCTGGCCCGATTCAAGGCCGTGGTGGATCTATTCCTGTTGGCCAAGGGGCCACGTTTTCTCGGGCCGCAGCGGCATATCGACATCAACGAGGCCGAACCGGTGTTCGATTTCGTCGTGCGCGATAACGAGATCGCGCCGGTTTACGGCGTGCCACGCCGCTGGCCCAGCATTCTGGTCGTGCCGCGCCCGCCAATGGCCTATCCGGACCAGCGCGCCCGGGCGCGCGAGAACGCCGACACTGAACACCGCGAACGCGCCGAACAATCGGCTCAGTGATCGGCGGGTTCGAGTTCCCGGGGCTTGGCCGCCGGCTCCCGGGCCAGCCTTCGCGCTGCGGCCTCCGTAATAAGGCCACGCAGCGCCGCGTCGACCAGGGGGGCCCAGTCGCGATCGGCCCTATGGGTTTCGGGGTGGCGCAGCACGCACTCGTAATGGCCGGCTACGAATGCCATCACCATATCGCTGGCGTCGCGTGCGGACAGCGGCGGATGCAGCAGGTCGAGCTGATCGATTTCGCTGCATAGCGACAGAATGACCTCGCGGGCGTCCTCGAACATTGCCCGCATGAGCGCATCGGCCGGATGGCCTTCGTCCGTGACCTCGCAGCGGTGCATGACGATATGACAGACTCGCCGGTGGCGCGGGTCGTTGCCCAACCGTTCCAGGCCATGACGCATGACCTCGCGCAGAAGCCATAACGGCTCGTTGCCCGGGATATGCTGGCTCAGGCACTCGCGCAGATCCCGTAGCGGAAGATGTGTGCGCGCGACCATCGCCTCGAGCAGGGCCCGTTTGTCGGCAAAATGCCAGTAGATCGCCCCGCGGGTGACCTGCGCGCGCTGGGCGATGCGGTTCAACGAGGTCTGAGACACGCCGCGTGCCTGCATCTCGATTTCGGCCGCGTCGAGTATAGTTTCTCGTGTCTGGGCCGATTCGTCCTTGGTCCGTCTTGCCATGGGGGCGTCATCCCGGCGTGATCATATGGAAATCATACCCGAAAAGTTTTGAACATACATACGCGAATGTATGTATACTTAATGCTATATTCAGCTAGCTCTTCCGGCCCCTTCGGTAATACCCCTATGCGCTACCCCCTGTCTGCGCCCGCGCGCCGAGCTTCGATTGGCCTGCGTTTTTCTTGTGTAATCGTTTTTGCCTGCGTGCTCGCTGCCTGTGGTGGCGGCGGTGACGGCGAAGGCGGCGGTCAGCAGGCAGGCCAGCAACAGCAGCCGCCCGTCTCCGTGGACGTCAAGACGGTGATTCCGCACACCGTGGATATCATGTCTGAATATCCGGGCCGGGTGCGCGGTCGCCGTACCGTGGAAGTGCGTGCACGCGTCGAGGGCATTCTGGAAAAGCGCTTCTATAACGAAGGCGAGATCGTCGAGCAGGGGGACATGCTCTTCACGATCGATCCAAGACCGTTTCAGGCCGTGGTCAACCAACGCAAGGCCGAGCTTTCCAGCGCGAAGGCCTCGCTGAATCAGGCCCAGCGTAACTGGGCACGCGTGCGTCGCCTGTATGAAGTCGACGCGGTCAGCGAAGCCGAGCGCGACGATTCGCTGTCGCAGCTGGAAACGGCACGGGCCTCGGTCGAACAGGCCCAGGCCAATCTCGACGCGGCCCAGATCGACCTCGGCTATACCCGGGTCGAAGCGCCGTTGACCGGCGTTACCAGCCTGCGTGACGTCGACGAGGGGGCGCTTGTGAGCAGCGGCACCCAGCTGACCACCATTACCCAGCTCGATCCGGTGCAGGTACTGTTCGCCCTGCCCGAAGACGACGCCATCGCCCGTAACAAGGCATTGGCAGCCATGGGCGCGCAGCGCACCAGCGAGCGGACCCGCGAGGCCACAATCATCCTGCCCAACGGCGATGAATTTCCGGCCAAGGGCGTGGTGGACTTCACCCAGAGCACCATCAACCCCGAAACCGGCACGGTACAGCTGCGGGCGGTGGTGGAAAACGCCAACAATGCGCTCATGCCGGGGCGCTACGTGCGCACCCGCATCCGACTGGATACGCGTCATAACGCGGTTGTGGTACCCAACGTGGCGGTATCCGACGGCGAGCAGCAGACCCAGGTGTTTGTGGTGGGCGACGACGGCAAGGCCAAGGCCGTGAAGGTTCAGCTCGGCCCGGATGTGGAAAACGGCCGCCTGGTCGAGTCGGGCCTGTCAGGGGGCGAGAAGGTCATCGTCTCCGGGCTGGGCCAGCTCAAGCCGGGTGCGGCGGTCAAGGTCAAATCCGAGCAGGAAGAGCCGGCGAATGCGCCGGGCCAGGGTACAAAGGACGACGCCGGGAAGTCGCAGTCGAACGATGACGATCAGCCCGTGGGCCAGTCCGCCGAGGTGCGCCACGGCGACAACGACAACGCGGTGGTCGGTATCGACACGCAGGACCTGCGCCTGAGCCCGCGCGAACCGCTCCAGGGCATGAATCAACCGCGTGCTTCGTCGGGGGCGCGCCAGGCGTATCGCACCGATGATGCCTATGCCGCCAACGTCGGCCGGGGCAGCTGAAGATGATTTCTCGCTTTTTCATCGAGCGGCCGGTATTCGCCACCGTTCTGTCGATCGTGATCACGCTCGCCGGCCTGATGGCCATGCGCGGGCTGCCGATCGCGCAGTATCCGGACGTCGTGCCGCCGGAAGTCGTGGTCCAGGCCACCTACCCGGGCGCCAGCGCCGAGGATATCGCCGAGACGGTGGCCGCGCCGCTCGAGCAGCAGATCAACGGCGTTCAGGACATGCTCTACATGACGTCGACGGCGTCGGATGCGGGCACCCTGCAGATATCCGTGTCGTTTGCGATCGGTACCGATCCCGACCAGAACACGATCAACGTCAACAACCGGGTACAGGCAGCGCTATCGCAGCTGCCGCAGACCGTACGCAACACCGGCGTCCAGGTCGACAAACGCTCGAGCAACATCCTGACGGTGCTCACGCTGTTCTCGCCGGATCAGACGTTCGATACGACGTACATCAGCAACTATGCCCTGGTAAACGTGATCGACGCGCTCAAGCGTATCGAGGGCGTGGGCGACGCACGACTGTTCGGTACCCAGGACTATTCGATGCGGGTCTGGCTCGACCCGAACAAGATGGCACGCTACCAGCTGACCCCGGCGGACGTGCAGGCGGCCCTTCAGGAGCAGAACTCGCAGTTCGCGGCGGGCAGCTTCGGCGCCATGCCCAACGACAACGAAATCGCCTTCACCTATACCGCGAGTACCGAGGGCCGTTTCTCCAGCGCCGAGCAGTTCAAGAACATCATCCTGCGTACCGAGGACAACGGCCAGGTGCTGCGCCTGGGCGACGTCTCGCGTATCGAACTGGGCGCACAGAGCTATAGCACCAGCGGCTCGTTCTCGGGCAATCCGGCGGTACCGTTCGCGGTCTACCTCGCGCCGGGCGCCAACTCGCTGGCCACGGTCGAGCGTATCCGCTCGCGGATGAAAGAGTTGGGCAAGGATCTGCCCAACGGCATGGAATACGAGATCCCCTTCGATACCACCCAGTTCGTCGATGCCTCCATCAAGGACGTGGAGCACACGTTCATCGAGGCCATCATCCTGGTCGTGCTGGTGGTGTTCTTGTTCCTGCAGAACGTACGCGCCACGCTGATCCCGCTGCTCGCCATTCCGGTATCGGTGATCGGTACCTTCGCGGGCATGTATGCGCTTGGGTTTTCAATCAACCTGTTGACCCTGTTTGGTCTGATTCTGGCGATCGGCATCGTGGTGGACGACGCGATCATCGTGATCGAAAACGTCGAACGCATCATGGAAGAGGAGGGCAAGTCGCCCAAGGAGGCCGCGCTCAAGGCAATGGAAGAGGTCAGCGGGCCCGTGATTGCCGTTGTGCTGGTGCTGGCGGCGGTATTCGTGCCGGTCGGCTTTCTGGGTGGCTTGTCCGGCCAGATGTATCGACAGTTCGCGATCACCATCGCCGTTTCGGTGGGCATTTCCGGCCTGGTTGCGCTTACGCTGACTCCGGCGCTGTGTGCGGTCTTTCTCAAGCCGCGCAAGAAGGCACCGAACTGGTTCTTCCGCAAGTTCAATGCGATGTTCAACAAGGCCACCGGCGCCTACCTGTGGGGCGTCGACCTTCTGTTGCGCCGCTTCATTCTGGGCCTGGTGCTGTTCGTGGGCGTATTGTTTGCGACCTGGTTCTTGTCCACCCAGGTACCGGGCGGCCTGCTACCCCAGGAAGACCAGGGCTATATCTTCGCAACCTATACCCTGCCACCGGCGGCGTCGTTGCAACGCACCGAAGACGTTCGCGACGAACTGATCGAAAAAAGCCTGAAATCCATGCCGGCGGTCGAGGATATCGTCGGTGTTGCCGGCTACGACTTCCTGGCCAGCGCCCGGCGTACCTATGCGGGTATCGCGTTCTTGACGCTCAAGGACTGGGGCGAACGCGGCGGCGAAGGACAGGACTCGTTTTCACTGGTGGGGCAGACGTTCGGACTTGGCGCACAGATGCCCGATGCGCAGATCATTGCCTTCAATCCGCCGCCGATCATCGGGTTGTCGACGACCGGCGGTTTCGAGGGCTATCTGCAAAGCCGCTCTGGCGCCAGCTTCAACGACATCCGTGAAGCGGCCGGCAAAGTGGTGGCCGAAGCCAATAAACGGCCGGAGCTGTCGCAGGTTCGCACCACGCTCACCACCAACGTGCCGCGCTACCGTCTGGACGTGGATCGCGAAAAGGCCAAAACGCTGGGCGTGCCGATCAACGATCTGTTTGCCACGCTTCAGGCCACCTTCGGTTCGCTTTACGTCAACCAGTTCACCTATTTGGGCCGCAGCTGGCAGGTCAACATCCAGTCCGATGCGCCGTACCGGGAAAAGCCGGAAGATCTGGCCGACGTATTCGTGCGCTCCGATACCACCGGCGACATGATTCCGGTGAGCTCACTGGTTAGCTACGAGCGTCGGCTGGCGGCTGACGTGGTGGAACGTTTCAATATCTTCCCGGCGGCCAAGATCATGGGCTCGCCAGCGACCGGCTACAGCTCCGGTCAGGCCAACGCGGCGATCCAGCAGGTGGTGTCCGACGTGCTCGGCAGCAGCGATTACCAGCTGAGTTTCACCGGCACCGCCTATCAGGAAGAAACGGCCGCCGGTTCGGGCGGTATCGCGGTGCTGTTCGGCATGCTCATGGTGTTTCTGATCCTGGCGGCCCAGTACGAGAAATGGACGCTGCCGCTGGCGGTGATTACCGCGGTGCCGTTCGCGGCACTGGGCGCCTTCGTGGCCGTATGGCTGCGCGGTATCGACAACAACCTCTACTTCTCCGTGGGCCTGCTGGTGCTAATCGGCCTGTCGGCCAAGAATGCGATTCTGATCGTGGAGTTCGCGGTTATCTCGCGAGAAGAGGGCAAGTCGCCGGCAGCGGCGGCTTACGAGGCAGCCAAGCTGCGTTTTCGCCCGATCGTGATGACGTCGCTGGCCTTCATTCTTGGCTGCGTGCCGCTGGCCCTGGCCAGCGGTGCCTCGGCCAACAGCCGTAACGCCATCGGCACCGCGGTGATCGGCGGCATGCTCGCAGCCACGTTCTTCGCGATCCTGTTCGTGCCGATGTTCTACGATCTGGTCGAGCGCGGCTCGGAACGGGTCGGACGCTTGTTCAATAGAAAACATGATGATGAAGGCAAACCCAATGCGTAAGGCCCTGCTGCTACTCGTCGTGGCAGGCCTGTCGGCCTGTACGCTCGGCCCGGATTACCAGCGCCCGGAGCTCGATCTGCCGGATTCGGCTTTTGACTCGACGCTGCTTAGCAAGAGCCAGCAGGATGCGTTGGCCTACTGGTGGACGCGCTATCGCGATCCCGTGCTCAACGAACTGATCGACGAAGCGCTGGACGACAATCTGGATGTGGCCCTGCAGGCCGCGCGTTTTCGCGAAGCCCGTGCCCAGCTCGGCCTGACCAACGCCGATCTGTATCCGACCATTTCCGCGCAGGCGCAGGCTGCCCGCCAGAAGAGTAGTTATATTGGCCAGGGCGGGGCCGGTTCGGGCTCCGGTGTTGGCAGTGGCAGCGGCAGTGGTTCTGCGGCGAGCCAGAGCGCCGGACGTCGATCCGACTACTTCTCGGTGGCCGCCACCCTCAGCTATGAGCTGGACGTGTTCGGCGGGCTGCGTCGTGCCAGCGAACAGGCACGCGCCGCGCTGCTGTCGTCGGCTTATACGCAGGATTCGATTCGCCTGGGCGTGGTCAGCGACGTGGTCACCAACTACATGTCGCTGCGCGCGGTGGAGCGCCAGATTCGCGTCACTCGGGAAACGATCAACACCCGCAAACGCGGACTTGAGCTCGATCAACAGCGCTACAAGTACGGCGCGATCGACAAGCTCACGCTTTTGCAGACGCGCTCGCTGCTGGAAACCGCGCGTTCCCAGCTGCCCCCGCTCGAGCAGCAGGCCAGCGAACTGCGCTCGGCGCTGGCGATCCTGACCGGCCGTTCGCCGCGCGAGATCCTCGCGGGCGCCGAGATTCGCGACGGATCGTTCGAGGATCTGCATCTGCCCAACGACCTGCCGGTGGTGATCCCGTCGCTGCTGGTCGAGCGCAGACCCGATATCCGTGCCGCAGAAGCCCAGCTGATTGCTGCGAACGCCAATATCGGTGTTGCCAAGGCGCAGTTCTTCCCGACCTTCGACCTGACCGCCATGATCGGCACCGAAGCGATCGACGTGGACGACCTGTTCGAGCCGTATTCCGAAACACAGAGCATTGCCGGCACCATCACGGCACCGATTCTCGACTTCGGGCGGCGACAAGCCAACTATGAAACCGCCATCGCCCAGAAGGACGCGGCCGAGATTTCCTATCGCCAGACGTTGCGACAGGCGTTCTCGGAAGTCCGCGATGCGCTGGTTGCGGTGAATCTCACCGACGAGCGCGTGGAATCGGTGCAAAGGCAGGTCGAGGCCTATCGCGAAACCGTGGATCTCGCCCAGATTCGCTACGACGTCGGCCGGACCGCGTTCTTCGACGTACTGGACGCCCAGCGCCAGCTCTATTCGGCACAGCTGGATCTGGCCGAGGCCATCCGTGATCGCTTTACCGCCACGGCCGACTTGTTCAAGGCCCTGGGCGGCGGCTGGACGGAAAACAGCGATTCGCTGAACGATGGTCTGGAAGCGGTGCGCGACTCGTATGCGCCCGAACAAAACGATCGCACACAACCCGAAGCCCGCAACGTGTCAGAATAGGGAAATCCGTTCGTTTCGCTATCGAGCCTTCGTGCCGCAAACCGCGTCGCCCACCTCGAATCTCTATCGTATCGAAGCGCGCCCCGACGGGGTCGCGCTCGTGCTGGCGGGCGACTGGGGCGCGGCCACGCATCTGCCGACCACGCCGCGCGTAGTCGATGAGCTGCTCGGCGCTACCGGCGCCGATGCGAGCGGTCAGGCCGTCGTAGACGGCAGAGAACTGGTCAGCGCGCACCCGCGTGTGGCGGCGCTCGTGTACGGCGTCAATCAACAGCTGCGCAAGCGCGACGTCGCGCTGCGCTACGAAGGGCTGCCGGAGAGCGTCCAGGCGCTGGTTACACTGGCGCGTCCCGCGGCCGCCACGGATACCACGGTCCGCCGTGCACATTGGCTCACCCGGCTCGGCGAACGCGGCCGCATGCGGCTGGGCTCGGTGAGCAACACCGCAGAGCTGATCGGCAATGCCTTTGCCGCGACGCCCAAGCTGGCCGTGGGCCGCGCCCAGGCACGCTGGGTGGATTTCATGGCGCTTATCCGCGAAACGGGCGCGTCATCGTTGCCGGTGGTTACCATCGTCAACCTGCTGATTGGCGCGGTGCTCGGGTTCGTCGGCGCGGTCCAGCTCGCCACGTTCGGAGCCGGGCTTTATCTGGCCGATCTGGTCGGTATCGCGGTGGCGCGCGAGATGGCCGCCATCATGACCGCCTTCATTATGGCCGGGCGTATCGGCGCGACGTTTGCGGCCCATCTCGCCACCATGGAAGCGAACGAAGAAATCGACGCGCTGCGCATGATCGGAGTGTCGCCGTTCGAATTCCTCGTGTTGCCACGGCTGACCGCACTGACCCTGATGATGCCGCTATTGTTCTTGTATGCGGCAGCCCTCGGCATCGGCGGCGGCATGATCGTGGCCGAGCTAGTGCTCAACACCTCGCCAGCGAGTTTTCTGGGCCGGCTGCAGGATGCGGTGGCCGTTCGGCACTTCGTGATCGGCTTCATCAAGGCGGTCTGTTTTGGCGTGCTGATTGCGCTGGCCAGCTGTTATCTGGGCATGCGGGCCGGGCGCAATGCCGCCGAAGTCGGGCGCGCGGCTACGCGCACGGTGGTGGTCTCGATTATCGGGATCATCGTCATCGACGCCATCTTCGCGCTGTGCACCAACGCGCTGGGGGTGTGAGCAGTGGCCGAACTCGATGCCTCGCAGCCATTGCCCGAGCGCGGTATTGCCGTACGCGACCTCACGCTGGCCTACGGTGATACCGTGGTGCAGCAGGATCTGTCCTTTCATGTACAGCCGGCCAGTATCTTCGTGATCATGGGGGTATCGGGCTGTGGCAAGAGTACGCTGCTGCGTCACATGATCGACCTGGAGCAGGCCGAGCAGGGCGATATCGTGTTCGACGGCCATCGGCTCTGGACCGAGGACGGCGTCGAACGCGCCGCGCTGCAGCGACGCATCGGCGTACTGTTCCAGAGCACCGCGCTCTGGAGTTCGATGAGCGTGGGCGAGAACGTCGGCCTGCCGCTGCAGCTGCATACGCGACTGAGCGCGGCGGAAATTCGCGATCAGGTCGCGTTCAAGCTCGCGCTCGTGGGCCTCGCCGGCCAGGAGTCGCGCATGCCCAGCGAGCTGTCGGGCGGGATGCAAAAGCGCGCCGGTCTGGCCCGCGCGATCGCGCTGGATCCGGACTATCTGTTTCTCGACGAACCCAGCGCCGGGCTCGACCCGATTACGTCGCAGCGCCTGGATTCCCTGATCATGAACCTGCGCGATGCGCTGCAGCTGAGCGTGATCGCGGTCACCCACGAACTGCCCAGCATCTTTACCATCGCCGACGACAGTATCTATCTGGACAACGAAAGTCGGCGTGCGATCGCGCACGGCGACCCGCGTACGCTGGCCGAGCATGCCGAGCAGGCACGCGTACGTGCTTTTCTCAATCGCCAGCCGATTGCGGCGGACGACGGCCCGTCGTGACGTCATCTCGACCCGAGGTTTTCTAATGGCAAGCAACCGCAGCTATACGGTGATCGGGCTGTTCATGCTCGGCGCGATCGTACTGACCGTGGTCGGTATTCTCGTGCTGGGCGGCAACCGCATCTTTTCGAACAGCCGCCAGGCAGTCATCTTCTTCGATCAGTCCGTGCTCGGGCTCACCAACGGGTCGAAAGTGCTGTTTCGCGGCGTGCAGGTGGGTACGGTCAAGAACGTGCAGCTGCGTCTGGACCCGGAGGTGGGCAAGGCACGGATCGGTGTGACCATCGAGATGGCCGGTAACAACACCGTGATGATGAACGGGGCGCCCACCAGCGAACAGCTCAGCATCGAAGAGCTGGTCCGGCGCGGGCTGCGCGCCCAGCTCGTGGTATGGAGCTATGTCACTTCGCAGCTGGCGGTGAACCTTGATTTTCAGCCCGACAGCGAGCCCCAGTTCGCGATCAATCGCGACACCCTGGACCTGCCGGAAATTCCGGCGGTGCCCTCACAGATCGAGCAGATCAAGGACACCGTCACCGGCCTGCCCTGGAAGGAAACGCTGGAAACGGTGAACGAAACCATGGAATCGGTGGTCACCCTGGCCAACGGCATGGATGATCTGATCAAGCGCATGGGCCCGAATCTGGAAAAGACCACCAATACCACCCGCGAGGCGATCGCCGCCGCTCGCGATGCGGTCTACATGAATTCGCGCCAGTTCGAGAAAACGCTGGAAAGCGTGCGCGCGCTTACGACCAACGTGAATACGCAGATCGAATCGCGTGACGAGCAGCTCACGCGGCTACTCGACAACGCCGAGGCCACCAGCGCCAATCTGCAACAGCTCTCGCAGAACCTCGAGAACCTGACCGACCCCAACTCGGATACCCGACGCGACCTCGAAAGCACCATTCGGGATTTGTCGGCGGGTGCGTCGTCCATGCGACGCTTTGCCGAAACGCTCGAGCGTGACCCCAATGCCCTGCTGTTCGGTGGAGGCCAGCGATGATCAAGAAGCTCATGCGGGGCAGTATTGCCCTGGTATTCGTAGCCGCTACGACGGCTTGCAGCAGCGTTGCACCGCTGCAGCAGGTGCTGCTCTCGCCGCCCCAGACCGCACGCGCGAACAGCGAGGCCAGCAGCTGGGAGGTGCGTCGGGTACGCGTGCCTGAGTATCTGGATAACTACGATATTCAACTGCGTACCGACGAATACGTGCTCACGCGCATGCCGAACGCGAAATGGGCCGAACGCCTGCCGGTGGCCATGACCCGTCTGCTGCAACAGACGATCGATGAAAAACTCGTCGGCAATCGCGGGCGCGACTATGAGGTGGATGTGACGGTCGATGCGTTCGAACCGCAGCCGTCGGGCCAGGTCGTGCTTGCCGCGCGGTGGAAGGTCACCGAGTCCAAGGGCGAAACGGTGGTCGCCCGCGACAACACGGTCATCCAGCAGAACCTGCCGGCGCGACCGCGCGACCCCGCGGCGGTCGGGCAGGCGATGTCGGACGCGGTGCGTGAACTCGCCTTCGAGATCGTCGCTAACACCCGGCATTGAGCCGAGCCGCCTGGGGGCGGACAAATCGACGCTACGGTTGATCGGGGCGAGGGTGGACGCCTGGCTGGCAAGACGTCGCCGTGCTCGCGACTGCCAACTAGGCAGACTGGCCGTACAGCTCGGCTTGCGCGACCACGGGCCAGGGCGCGGGGCGCACGCGGAGGCTCGGGGCGGGGAAGTGACCGTATTGTCGATGACGGTCGACACAGGCTTGCGAGATGCAGGGCAGCCGAATGCCGGTCACTCTTCGCGCTGTCGCGTTCCTGGACGCGCGCGGAGAGATAGCTTAGCTCGGGCCTTTGCGCCTCAGTGGCACTGCGGCTGCTCTACGTCTGGCTGGCCGCGCTGGTAGCCGGCGGTACAGACAAAAAAAAGCCGCCCCTCGGGACCGAGGGGCGGCTTGTTACCGGCTCGCCGGTGGGGTCCTGTTCTATTAGAAGCGGAAACCCATCGACACTTGATAGAGAACGGCCTTGAAATCGTTGGTCGAGCTTACCGAGCCCACGTTGACCGGGCCGACCGTCGGGCTGAGCGCCGGCGCGTTCACGACGACGTTGTTGACCGTTGCTTCGACTTCCGCACAACCCACGTACTTGACGTCGGCGGTAACGAACAGTTTCTCGCTGAGATTCACGTCCATGCCGACCTGACCGACACAGGCCACCGGCTTGGTCAGGTTGAGCGTAGGTTCGTTACCGTAGGCGTTGAGAACCTCATTGGTGACGTCGGTATCGAAGGTATAGAGATACATCGCGCCGGCACCGATGTAGGGCTGGAACATGGTATCCACCCACGGCCGGTAGATGATCGTCAGGTTTGGCGGCAGCGCCTTGAGCGTGCCGATCTTGCGGCCCAGTGCGGGCACACCGGTCGGAATGCCGCTCTGCGTTTCCGGTGCGATCGATTCATCGATCGCGCGACCGCTGACTTCGAAGTCGAGCTTCAACGGCGGTGCGAGGGTGACTTCCGCGGCCAGGTGACGACCTGTTTTCGGTATATACATGCCGATGGTGCCGCCGAGCGTCGTCTTGTCGCCCACGGATGAGCCGGTGCCCTCGAGCTTGCTCGAGCCCACGCCGAACGGCTGGGCCGCCAGGCCGTTCGCGTTATCAATTCTCAGCGACGAACTGTCGCCTTCATAACTCAGATGCAGTACGCCGACGCGGTAGTAAGTGTTGTCGTGCGCGTATTTCAGTGCCCGCTCGAAGACGCCGCCGTTGTCGTCGACGGTATCGGTCTGAGCGTTCTGGCTCGTGCCCTGGGCAAAGGCCGTGCCGGCCAGCAGCATAAGGCTCGCGCCGCCCAGGAGTTTTGCCGCGTGCTGGCTCAACCGCCGGCGCGCTGGCTTGTTCTGGTGAATCATCTCCCGTCTCCCTGTTAGATTCTTGTTCGTGTTGGAGGGCGCCGCGCCGGTCTCCCCCGGCGCGGCGGCACTCAGTTGCTAGCGATTCGGAAACGCGCGGCCGCCATGAACCGCATTGCCTACGAGCTGGAACGTGAGTTCAGCAGGCTCGATGGTGGCCGTTGCGGGAATCGGTGCGCCAAGCAGACTGGCCGTGGCGTCGAGCTCGATCTGGTTCGCGTTACGCAGCGAAATTACCAGGCGTCCGTTCTGTTCGAACGTAACCGGCCCCACCAGATTGGCAACGAATTGCTGCTGGTCGAGGGTGACATTTTCACCGTCCGGTGCGTTGGCCACCAGATTCAGCGACGCCGCGAAGCAGGGCTCGAAGTCGTATTCAACGCCGCCCGGGAACTGGCCCGTACAGCGTTCCACGATATAGCCGGTCTGATTCGGCGTGTCGGTCGGGTTGGCATCCTGGTCGTTCGGGAAGCGCAGCAGTATGCGGCCCGTGTTGATCGTCAGCAGATCCGCCCCGGCCAACGTTGCGGTAGCCTGAACGCCCGTCAGGCTGGTAATACCGCCGGGCAGCAACGACACGGGCACGCACGTCCCCGGCGTTTCGCCCACGGCCGATCCGGCGTTGGGCGTGTCGCCCTCACCGAATTGAACGGCGTCTACGCGCGCGCATTCTGTGGTCGCTTCACGAATCGCAATCGGGCGCGCGAGCGACAGATAGTTCGCATACTTGCCATCAGGGCGATTCGGGTTCTCGATCGAAGCGAGAGCGCCAATGCCTCCGGCCTCCAGCGTCAGCAAGGCGCGATTACCCGGCTGCGGCCGCTCGCCAGCGTCGACGCGGCCGTTACCGTTGGTGTCGGTTTCCGGCAGCGTGAACTGGGTGGTGTAGTAGTCGTTGTTAGCCGCAATCGCATCGAAGGGCATGACGATATCCGGGCCGCCCGCGGTGCCGGTCGACGAGTCGGTCGAGCCGGTGCCGTTGAGCGGGTCGGTGTTGAGCTGTGCACCGTCGATGTCGGCAATCACGCCGGGTACACCTTGGGTACAACGGTCGCCTTCGGTACCGCACACCACGATCCAGTAGCGCGTGCCCGCCTCAAGATAGTCGGTCGGACGAATCGTGAAGGAGCGGGTCTGGGCGTCGCCGGGGTTGGCCAGGGCGATGGCCGCGTCGACCGCGCCCACGCACTGTCCGTTCGCATCCATCTGCTGCAGGGCGACGCTCGCGCCTTCCACGGCGTTGGCTTGGCCGCTGCCAGCTGTCAGGCAGCCGTCGGCCAGCACGATGGTGCTCGCGTCCACGAACTTGGACAGAACGGCATCGACCGGGACATTGACCGGGTTTTCAAACACCGGGTAATTGAACGGCGCGTCGGTGGTCGAGCTGCCCACGCAGTTGCCGGCGGTATCGCCACCCGTGAGGAAGGAGTCGTTGACGTTGTCCGTCTCGAGTGCACAAGGCACACCGGGCGATAGGGTGCCGAGCAGCGGCGGCGCGCTGTCGGTGGTCACCTGAGGCTCGGTACGGAAGTTCATGGTCAGCCGTGGGCCGGCCGCGTTGCTGCCGCTGAGCGGGTTACCGTCGAGATCTTCAATCGCGGTGTTGAGGGTGAGGGTGTAGTCCGTATCCGGCGTAAGCAACTCGACCGGGTCCACGACCACACTGAAGCCTTCGACACGGTAGGTCGCTTCGACCGGGGTGCCACCGCCGGTGAGCTGAATATTCTGCCCGTTGACCGTGTTCGGATCGATCGGCGATGAGAAGACGATCGCCGGGCTGGATTCGATCGGGAAGCTGTTGATCGCTGCGCTGTTGTCGGTCTGGATGTTGCCGTCGATACACAGGGGTTCGGGCAACACGGTCGGCGCGACGCCTTGGCGGTCGTAAATCGTATTATAGCCCGCCGAGCCGAAGGCATACAGACAGGCGCTGGGCGAGCGCGCGGTGATGACCGGGCCCACCGAATCCTCGGTGCCACTGCCGCCTTCGCCGTCGGTGGGATTGGCCGGCAGGACGAGCGTCAACTGGAAGTTGACGGTGGCGTTATCGGTACGGTTCACGTTGATGGGGAAGGTGCCCAGGGTGCTGATTTCCAGATCGCCGTTGTCGCGCGGTATGGCCAGGCCTGCTGCCTGGATATTGAGCACGCTCTGGTTGAACACGCCGTTGGCCAGCTGCTGGATGACGAAGTTTCGCGAATCCGAGGCCAGGGCGGCGGTCACCAGCGTGCCGATACCCAGATCGAAGCGCAGCTGCACCGCCGTGGGGGTTTCCACGTTGCGGTAGTCGTTGCTCATCAGATAGACGCTGACGTCGTTAATGAAGTTGACGTCGATCGGGCCGCTATCGATCGGGGTTTCGACGCCTGCTTCCTCGCCGCCGAGGAATAGCTTGAGGCCCTTGAGCTGGAACTTCTGGCCGGCGCGAATCACGGCCGGAATGACGTCGCCATAACCGGCGGTGCCCGGGGTGGCGAGCGTGGTGGCAACGCGGTTGCGAATCGGCGGGTTGGCGTTGGCGTCGCCAGATCCGAGCACCGGTTGGTCGTTGCTGCCGATCAGCTGGGAGAGGATATTTACGTTGTTGATCGGCAGGCCGGTCAGAATGTTGTCGGGCAGATCGGTCACGTCATCGGCCGAGCTGTCTTCTTCGATGACCAGCGTCTGGTCGGTCGGCTGATCGCCCAGAGTCAGCACCGTACGCTGCTGGCTGCCTGCGGTCAGAGACTTGCCGAATACCGACGTAATACCGTCCGTCCAGCTGACGGTGTAGTTGCCAGGGGCAAGATCCTCGTTGGGATCGAACACGATATAGCGGCCGAGCGCAGTCAAGCGCGCATCCGTCACGGCGCCGTCGGGGCCTTCAACCGTGAAGGTCTGGTTGTTGACCGTCGCCGGGTCGACCGGTTCGTTGAGTATCACGCGAATCGCATTGAACTGCGTGAACACGCTTTGACGATTGGTCTCGGGGTTCGTTTCGCCCGGGGTCACGGTGGTGACCTGGAAGGCGCCGTCGGCGGGCCGGCCTTCGGCCGGACGGCTGCGGAAAGTAAACAGCGTCGAGCCTGCGTCGAAACGGGTAGTGCCGCCCGAGAGCGCCTGGGTTGCCACGACCGAATAATCACGGTTCGGCAACAGCGGCCCGTTGGGCACCAGGCGCAGGATGTTGGGTCGGTCGGCGTCGCGTTCGACCGTAATGCCCGGCTGTGCCGTGCTGCCGTCGACCTGCAACTCGAGCGCATCGCTCACGTCGCCGGAAACGCTGCCGTCGAAATTGACGACCATCAACGTATCCAGGAGCACATCCTGCTGGCCGTCGAACGGATAGGTGAAGTTCAAGCCATTGGCGGTGACTTCGCTTCGTGGATTGGACTCGCCGTTGTCGCCGCCACCGCCGCTCGAACAGGCAGGCAGAACGGCTGCAGCCGCGATGAAAAGCGCGGCCACGGCGAGGCGGCTACGGCGCGGTGGGCGCGTGTTGTACGCGCCGGTGAGCGTCGTGTCCGAGTCCTGAACGGAATCGGCACAACGCATCCTAAGAGAATGCATCGATAGCACGGCTTGTCTCCCTAGCTGTGAGCGCATCATTGCGACACGCGTTCTTTTTAGAATACCCCGTTCGAGGACGATAAACGAGATTGGAACGGCGCGCCATACAGGGCGCGAATATATTGAATACGCTCGACTTTTGCGGCATTGCAGCAATGCCGCCAGAGCGTCCCATTACCCTGGCGAATCGTACGTGTTTCAAGGGTTGCCGCCCGTTGCCGATACTCACCGGTTGTACAGGCGCGGGGTTTGGCGCAGCCGCGGCCGGGCGCCTCGTTCGCCGTGAAATCCGGTTTCATGCGCGCAAACGCGCAAAACCTCGTCGGTAATAGCGGTTTCCGTTAGAGTCCTGCGGTTCTATCGAGAAAGGCTTGCTAAGCACCTGTTTTTGCGTGCTACCGATAGCGTTATCGGAGATCTGGCGTGGTTGCGAATGTGACCGTGCGATGAACCTTGCGCGCCGTGAGTTGCGGCGTCGCGGGCAGGGCGGCCGCGATGAGAATCACGCGTCCAGAAACGTGCAGATATGGCGTGCGATGGGCTGGGGTTTTTGTAGATGGAGCATATGCCCACAGCCGTCGACCACGATATGGCGCAGGTCGGTAAAGCAGGCCCTGCGTTCGGCCATCTCGGCCTCGCCGCAGAAGTATTTCGCCGGCGAGTCGCCGCCGTCGATGCACAGCACCCGGGCGCTGACTTCGCGCCATAGCGACTTTGCTTCGGCAGCACGAAAGGCATAAGGCAGGGGCACCCGATGCCAGGGGTCGACGCGCATGCGCCGCCGTCCCTGTGGGTCCGCGGCAGCAGTCCATTGCTCGGCGAGCCGGCGGATCGTCGACTCGTCGAGCTCCGGGTAGCGTGCAGCGATGCGCGAAGCCGCGGTTTCGATGTCGTCGTAGACTTTCGCACCCGGGGGCGTGGCGTGGGCGTCCAGCCAGCGCCGATAACGGCTGGGCACCTCGCGCGTGTCGCTGTCCGGTACGTTCAGGCTGTCGAGCGTGACCAGGTTGGAAACACGCGCCGGACGGGTGCCGGCATACAGGCTGGCCACCTGGCCGCCCATGCTGTGGGCGATGAGGGTAACGGGCGTGTCGCCGTCGATCAGTTCGTTAAGCAGGCGCTCCAGATCGAGCAGGTAGGTCGGGAACCAGTAGCTGTCGTGGATCGCGTCACTGTCGCCGTGGCCGCGCCAGTCCGGTGCGATATAGCGATAGCGCCCCGGTGCCAGGGCTTGCATGGCCTCGACCAGCGGTTCGAAGCTGGCCCCGGTATCCATGAGCCCGTGCAGCAATACGATGGGTCTACCGTTGGGGTCGCCCGTGTCACGAATCGCGTAATCGAGTTCGCCGATGCGCAGCGATTGAACGGAGTCGTGTGAATTCATGATTCGACCTGTAGCGAATGGCGCGTGGCCCGTCGATGCACGTAGGCCTGGCGCGAATAGAAAACCGTAAGGGCGCCCAGAATGATCGCGATTGCCGCGAGCGTTGTCGTGGTCGGGATTTCGCCCAGAAAGAGAATCGCCCACAGGGTGCCGAAAACGGTTTCCAGCAGCATCAACAGGCTGACCTCGGGCGCCGGCAGATAACGCGGGCCGACACCGATCAGGGCAAAGGCCAGCGGCAGTACGATCGCCAGGCCGGCGAGGGCGCCCATGCCCGGCACGGTAAGCGAAAACGGGTGCGCGAACACGGCCGTCGTGAGTGCGATCACCAGCCCGCCCAGGGCCAGACCGGGCAGGGTGTCGCCCTCGCCGGTGGCACGCATGGCCACGAACATGGCGCCGAAAACCATGGCGGTCGCGATACCGGCCAACCGGCCGACGGTACTGCCGGCACCGCCCAGGGCGATAAGCAGCAGCCCGGCGGCGATCACGGCGGCCGTTAACCAGGTGCGCAGCGGGGCCCGCTCACGAAGAAAAATGACGCTGAAAAGCGCAGCAAAGATCGATGCCGTGGCCAGACAGGCCAGGGTATCGGCGATGGTGGTATGCGCTACGGTAAACACGAACAGTATGTTGCTGAGCGCGAATAGCAGACCCAGGCACCAGCCCAGTGGTCGGCGCAGCGGCATGAGCGCGGCGCGGGCAGCGCCGCGTTCGCGCCAGAACACATAGCTGCCCAAGCCCAGCGCCAGGGCGGTTCCGCGCCAGAACAGGGTCGTTGCGATGTCGGCGTCCAGCAGGCGGATGAGCAAGGTGTCTGGACTGAGCACCAGCACGCCAAAGCCGGTGATGAGGATACCGCGCGCGCGTGTGCTCAAGGCCGATCGCCGGCATGGTTGACGCGTACGCCGACCGCTACGCGTTCGCCGCCGTTTCGTAAGGCTCGATCACGCGGTGGATGAACTCGATCTTGCGACGGGCCTGGGTATTGAGCACGAACGGATAAGCGTCGGCCAGGCCCATGCTGCGGTTGACCGCGTTCATGCCAATGGCGAGGTGCGTCCAGCGATGCATCAGCCCGTCGAAATCCCGGTGCTGCTTCTGCCAGGGCGGACGCGCCACCAGCTGGTATTCGGTCGCGGTGTCCAGCGTATCGCGAATATGTAGATAGTGTGCCCACGATTCGGCCCAGTCCTCCCAGGAGTGGGACGAAGCATAGGGGGTGACGAAGTGTTCCTGCCAGTTGGCAGGCGCGCCGTTGGCGTAGTGGCGTTGCAGCGCCTGGCCGTAATCGGCTCGCTCGTCGCCGAACAGGGCGCGATATTCGTCGATCCAGGCGCTGTTATCGATCAGTCGTGCCCAATAATAGTGCCCGACTTCGTGCCGGAAATGGCCGATCAGGGTGCGATAGTGCTCGCCCATCTGTTCGCGCATGCGCGCGCGCGCGACGTCATCGGCCTCCGCAATATTGATGGTGATCGCGCCATTGGCGTGCCCTGTCGTGACCTGGGCCTGGCCAGCCAGGGGTTCGGTGAACTCGGTTTCGGCATCGGCGTCGGCCAGAAAGTCGAAGCACAGACCGAAATCCGGGTCTTCATCGCGGCCGACGATGGGCAGCCCGAGCTGGCGCAGGTTGAAGATCAGATGGCGCTTGGCGTTTTCCAGTCGCGCCCACAACTCCAGATGGCGCGGCACGTCGAGGTCCGGAATGGTGCGGGTGAGACGACACGACGGGCAAAAATGGTGCGGCGACTCGTCCGGCACCAGCCAGTTGCAGACGTTGTGCTGGCTGTAGTTCTGACACAGGCGATAGACGCGTCCGCTCACGCTGCCCGACGCCGGCACCTGCCAGCGGCCGTCGCCGGTCGCTTCCAGCGCGGTCATGAGCATGGCTTCGGGGGCGAAGCCGAGGGTGCGCTCGCACACCAGGCAGTAGGTGTTACGAAAAAAGATCGAGTTGCCGCACTGACAGTAGAAGTCACGCATGGCCTGGTAAGCCGCCTCGCCGGCTGGAACAGCAGATCGCTATCATTGCTGAAAATAACGGCTTTGGATCGTTTCGCCGATTGTATTGAGTTCGATCTGCATGCGATCGAGGAATTCACTCAGGCGGTAGCCGGTCAGGGTGCCCGGATCGGTATCGTCGAGTCGCTGCACGGCGCTGTCGATGGCGGCGACGCAATCCGACGACGTCGGCAGGCGCGCCAGATGGTCGGCCGCCGCGTTGAGACAGAAGCGCACCGAGCGCGGAAAGGCGCTGTCGGCGAGCAGAAAGCGGATGACGCCGGCACCCGTGACCCGCACCCGCACGTGGCGGCGGTACATCTGGAACGCACTCAGCGATTTCAGCACGCTGATCCATTGCACGGTCTGGTAGGGACGCAGCTCGCTGGCCGCTTCGTGCAGCAGGTCGGCGCTGCGCACATCGATGATCCGGGTGGTCATGTCCGCGCGCTCGATCTGCAGGCCGAGCATGAACATGTCGTAGGCAGCATCGCGACTCATTCCGGACTCGATGAGCCCGGCCATGTGGCGTGCATTGCGTACGACGTGGTCCATCACCCGCGACCGGGCGAGTCGGCTTTCGATGTGCTGGCCTTCATCGGCGATGAACAGGTGCAGGCCGTTGATATCCTCCCAGACCTCTCTCGGGACGAGATCGCGCGCACTGCGCAGATTCTCGCGGGCGTTGGCAAGACAGCTCGCGATCGAGCTTGAGTGCATCCGGTCGGCCACCAGAAAGCGCATGACGCTGCCCTCGCTGTCGTCGGGATAGCGCTGTGCGAACAGATCCTCCGCGCCGACGATTTCAACCAGCGCGCGCCAGTCGAAGGCGGTAGCCCGCGGCATGTCCAGCAACAGCAGGCTGGTGGCATTGATCAGGCGGGAGCTGGACTCGGCGCGCTCGATATAGCGCCCGGCCCAGAACAGATTCTGTGCGAGTCTTGAAAGCATGCTTACAGCCCCTCGTCCGCGACAATCCAGGTGTCCTTGCTACCACCGCCCTGCGAGCTGTTGACCACCAGCGAGCCTTCACGCAGGGCGACCCGGGTGAGCCCGCCCATGGTCACGAAGGCGTCGTCGTTCGGC
>NZ_CAXGSH010000037.1:0-33235 GCF_964012375.1 uncultured Salinisphaera sp. | reverse complement strand
CACCGTCTGTGAGGACTCGAACGCGATCCGCGAGAGGTTATGCAGAGCTTCCCTAAGCTGGCGACACGAAACAGGAGTCTTGTATGCAATACGTCAACGCAAACGGCGCAGAAATCCCGGCGATCGGGTTCGGTACGTTCGAGCTGGAACCGGCGGACGCGGAATCGATGGTCGCCCACGCACTGGACGTAGGGTATCGGCATATCGATACCGCCCAGATGTACAAGAACGAAGAGGCGGTGGGCCGCGGCCTGAAGAAATCCGGACTCGATCGCGAAGACATCTTCCTGACCACCAAGGTCTGGACCGACCAGTTCGCCGACGGCGACCTGCAGGCATCCGTACGCGAAAGCCTGAAAAAGCTCGATACCGACTATGTCGACCTGCTGCTGTTGCACTGGCCGAATCCGGACATCTCGCTCAAGGAAACGCTGGGCGCGCTCAACGAGGTCCGCGAACAGGGTCTGGCACGCAATATCGGCATCAGCAACTTCACCACCACCCTCATCGAGGAAGCAGTGGGCCAGTCCGCCGCGCCGCTGGCTACCAACCAGGTGGAATTCCATCCCTATATCAGCCAGAAGCCGGTGCTGGACAAGGTCGCCGAACACGGCATGGCGCTGACCGCCTACTGCCCGCTGGCCCAGGGTCGTGTATTCAGCGAACCGACGCTGGAACGCATCGGCAAGGCGCATGGCAAGAACGGCGGCCAGGTCGCCCTGCGCTGGCTGATCCAGCACGGCGACGTGGTGGTCATCCCGCGCTCGTCGAAGAAGGCGCATGTGACCAACAATTTCGAGATCTTCGATTTCGAACTGACCGAGGAAGAGATGCGCGAAATCGAAGCGCTGCATTCCGAAGACGGCCGCATCATCAACCCCTCCTTCGCGCCCGAGTGGGATAACGCGGCCTAAAGAAACGTTCTGCCCGCGAAAAAGAAAAGGCCGCGCCCGAACCGGGCGCGGCCTTTTTGCTTGTCACATCGATAGACGTCACAGGCCAGGCGTATAGGCTGGCTCCAGCTAGCGCGCGCCGGCCGCGATACGCGTATGGGCCATGTCGACGGCCACCGCTTCCGGCGGCCGACGCTCCGCCCGGGCCTGTTCGAAGATTTCGTCCAGCGTGGTTTCGATCGACGCCACGCGAAAACGCACCCGCTCGGCGTTGTAGCCTTCGCTATCGAGTTCGTCGCTGACGTTGATCAGCCCGCCGGCGTTGATCACGAAGTCCGGCGCGTAGACGATGCCGCGCTCGGCCAGGCGCATACCGTCCTCGGGCGTGGCCAGCTGGTTGTTGGCCGCCCCGGCCACGATCGCACACTCGAGCTCGGAAATACGCCGCTCGTCGAGAATGGCGCCGACTCCGCTGGGTGCAAAGATATCCACGTCCTGGGCATGAATGCGATCGTTATCGACGATTTCGGCACCGGCCGCGGCCGCCTGCTCGCAGGCTTCGTCGTTGATATCCGAAGCCCATACCCGCGCACCCGCCGCAATCATGCGCTCGACGATCGCAAGGCCCACGTGGCCACAGCCCTGGACCGCAACCCGCAGGCCCTTGAATTCGACCGGCCGATCGGCCGCGCGCAGGGCCGCGCGCATGCCGGCGATCACGCCGTCGGCGGTATGCGGCGACGGATCACCCGAGCCGCCGGCTTCCAGACTGCGCCCGACGGCATGCGGGGTCACTTCGTTGAGCAAGGCGATATCCGACTCGCTCATGCCCATGTCCTCGGTGGCTACGTAGCGCCCGGCCAGCCCGTCGACCGCCCGACCCAGCGCATGCATGCCGGCCTCGCGATCACGCGGAAACGGTGCCATCACGACCGCCTTGGCGCCGCCACAGCGCAAACCCGCACAGGCGGCCTTGTAGCTCATCGCCTCCGACAGGCGAAGCACGTCGGTCAACGCAGCCTGTTCATTATCGTATTCGCGGATTCGCACGCCGCCGAGCCCCGGTCCAAGCGTGGTCGAATGGATGGCCACGATCGCGCGCAGGCCGGTGTCGGCGTCGCTGATATGACAGACCTGCTCATGACCCGTTGCGGCCATCTGCGTGAAAACGCTCAAGACTCACTCCTGCTCAATGAATGCATCAGCCAGAAGTCTGCCGCTCTGCCCGGCCGCTGTCGATGCCGGCGGGCGATGGTTGCGCCCGCGCGGGGCAACAGCAATACTGGCAAGGGTTTAACATGACGACAGGCACAGGCGGGCGTTCTGCTCGGGGCCGACGGCGCGCCTGCGCAATCCGCTGTTCGCTGCGCATCGCGCCGATGCTCGGGCTTGGGACATATATTATGGTCATACGTGCACTGATCGCTGCCTTTCTCGTGGTTGCAAGCGCTACGGCTTCGGCCCAGGCCGGCGGCATCGATGTCGAGCTCAACAAACTCGAACCGGTCGATGGCGCCTGTCGAGCCTATCTGGTCACTCAGAACCTTACGGATTCGACCTTTGAGGATGTCCAGCTCGACGTCGTGATGTTCGACAACGACGGCATCGTCGCCCGCCGGCTGGCCGTGCAGATCGGCCCCATGGCCCGGAACAAGACCAGCATCAAGGTTTTCGATATCAAGAACCTGGCCTGTGACGATATCGGCCAGATGCTGCTTAACGACGTGCTCCAGTGCCGTTCCGACCAGGGGGCACGCGACGACTGCCTGTCGCTGCTGTCGGTCTCGCAACGCGGCAACGTGCCGTTCATCAAGTGATTACGGCGACGCGATGCCCTGCCCGCCCCCGCTGACCACGTATTCACGACCCGGAGCGAACACGTGAACTCGTTACTAGACGCTATTTCCGGCGCCGCCGGCATCATTGCACTGGGCGGGCCCGTGGTTGTCCTGCTGCTGTTGATGTCGCTGGTGGCGATCACGATCGTACTGGCCAAGATCTTTCAGTTCCGGCGGGTGCGCATCAACGATCGGCGTACCGCCCGCAACGCCCTCGAACTCTATCGCGGCGGCAATGCGAGCGCCGCGGTCACCAGCGCAAAACGCTCGCCCAACCCCACGGCCCGCACCCTGGCCCGCGCGATCGAGCTGCGCCAGCGCAGCGGCGTCGCCGAGGGCATACTACGCGAAGATATCCTTCAATACGGCGGGGATATGCTCGAGTCGCTGCGCAGCCATTTGCGCCCGCTCGAGGTCATTGCCGCACTGGCGCCGCTGCTGGGCCTGCTCGGCACCGTACTGGGCATGATCGAAGCGTTTCGCGATCTCGAACAGGCCGGCAGCCAGGTCGACCCTGCCGTGCTCTCCGGCGGTATCTGGCAGGCATTGCTGACCACTGCGGTCGGCCTGGCCGTGGCCATGCCGGTGATCGTGGCCCTGAACTGGCTCGAGCGCACCGTCGATCGCTGTGCCCATGAAATGGACAGCGTCGTAACCCGCGTATTCACCGCCGATCTGACCCGTAGCACGTCCGCAGCCACCGCCCGCGACGATGACCACGAACACAGCAAGCGCACCCCGTTCGTTTAGCGCGCGCCTGCAGGCGTCCCGGCGGCGGCGATCGCTGATCAGCCTGACGCCGTTAATCGACGTGGTCTTTATCCTGCTGCTGTTCTTCATGCTGGCATCGAGCTTTCTCGACCTGCATTCGATCGTGCTCGACACCCCGGCCGAAGGCAGCGCCGCGCCGGCGGTGGAAGGTGCCCTGCTCGTCGACGTACGCCTGGACGGGGTGCGTTTCGCCGGTCAGTACGTGGGCATGGACGAGCTGATACAGCGGGTGCGTATTGCGCTGGCCGATGCGCCCGACCGGCGCGTGCTGGTGCGCCCCGCGGAGCGTGTGAAGCTTCAGGACGCGGTACGCATACTCGACGCGCTCTCCGCTGCCGGGGTGAAGCAACTCTCGTTGATGGAAGCGGCCGGCAGCGGCAGCCGGCGCTAGACGATGGCCATGCACTTCTCGCGCACTCGACGCTCGCGTATCAACGGGGACGACTCGATCCTGCCGTTGACCAACGTGGTATTCCTGCTGCTGATCTTTTTCATGCTGGCGGGCAGCCTGGCCTCGCCGCAGGCCTTCGATATTCAGCCGCCGGTGTCGCAAAGCGAGGCCCAGGCGCGCCGGGACGGCCTGGAGATACAGATCGCCGCAGACGGCGAGATCGCGATCGACGGTCAGCCGATCGAACTCGACGCGCTCGAGGAACGCGCCCGCGACGCGCTTGAAGCCGACCCCGATCTCGCCCTGCGACTCAAGGCCGACGGTGACGGCGACGCCACCCGCGTGGTCGCCGTGATGCAGGCGTTGCGGGACGCCGGCGGCCACAAGCTGCGGCTGATCACACTGGCCCCGGAATAACGCAGGCATGGGTATATCCAAGCGCCAATGGTTATTCGCGCTGGCGATTGCGGCCGGTCTGCACGTGCTGCTGCTGATCGTGTTCCTGATGGGCGGATTCAATCGCAACCAAGCGCCCGAGTCGCCAGAGGGGGTCATGGTTTCACTCGATCGACTCGACCCCGGTCCGCCGCCGCAAGCCATGGCCGCCGAGGCACCCGTGGATGCGCCCAAACCCGAGGTCGCGGCGGCCGGCGCGCCGCCCGCAAGCCAGGCCAGCGCCCCCGATTCGACCGCCGTCGCGCCGCCGGAGCTAGCGGAAACGGTCGCCAACATCGGCCCCGAACCGGCCGAAAGCCCGGTGGCCTCGAATGATGGAACGCCGAGCCCGGCGGCCGAAACGATCGAGGCGGCGCCGACGGTCGCGCCCGCGGCCGAGCCGGCCAACGCCGTCGCCGTAGCACCTATCAACGCCATCGACGCGGTGGAGCCGAGCGAACAGGTCACCGCCCAGGCCCCCGAGATTGCCCGCACCGAGACCCGCGAGGTCGAAAGCGACGCCAACGGCGCCTATGGCACGAGCGACGAATCCACCGATGACTATATCGTGCGGCTACGGGCCTGGCTTTCACGCCACAAGCAGTACCCGGCAGCCGCGCGCCAGGGCGAAATAGAAGGCACCGTCCGGCTGTATATCGTGGTCGATCAGGACGGTCGGATCGTGAGCCGGCGCATTACCCAGAGTTCCGGTTCGGCCCTGCTCGACCGCGCCGCTGAACAAATGCTTACGCGCGCCGAGCCCTTGCCGCGGATGCCGGCATCCATGCGTCGCAACCGTCTGGAACTGGTCGTGCCCGTGGTGTTCTCGCTGCGCTAGCTGGGTCGCCCGCGCTTACCAGACCACCAGCTCCACGCGGCGATTCTCGGCCATGCCCACGTCGCTTTTGTTGCTCGCCCGGGGCACGGCATAGCCAACGCCCCAGGGCTTGAGTCGGTCGGTATCCACGCCGTAACGGGTGACCAGTGCGTTGACCACGGCCCCCGCCCTGCGCTGCGACAAGTCGATGTTGTAATCGAAGCTGCCGCGGCTGTCGGTATGCCCCACCACAAGCAGTCTCAGATCCGGTCTCTCGGCCATGAGTTTGGCAATCTCGGAGAGCGTGGGCCGCGACTCGGGCTTGACCTGGGTACTGTCGGTATTGAAAAAGATGCCGTAGAGCGCAACCCGGCCCTGGGTATCCAGATCGTTGGCCATCTGCGCGGCATTGACCGCGATGGCGCCGATTTCGCGCGGTTTCACCCGTAGCGTATCAACCTGCACCGCGACCCCCGGCCCGCTGGCGGCAATCTGGATGCCGACATAGATATCGCCGCCGCTATCGGCCTTGTGGGCCGCCATGTATTGCTGCTTGGCACCGCGACCGCCAAAACGCTCGGCGTCGATACGATAGCCCGGCGATGCGCGCAGAAAGGTGGGGCCGCAGCCGTCAGCCTCACAGTCGTAGACGATATCGAACCCGGCCCGGCCAAGGCGTTGCGCATAGCCGGCCGCCGCCTTTTCGATGTCGGCGTTGTCGGCCAGTTCGTAAGTGATGCGCGTCAGTGCACCTTCCACCGTGCGGGTGGCCGAGATATTACCGTTGATGCCGCCGCGCTGAGCGATACGATCGACGATAAGCGGATAGGTCGCAAAATCCTGCCGCTCGCTGGATACGATTCGTGCCGTGGGCGGCGCGGCAACGCCGGGGCTTGGCGGGGTCTGCTGCGCATTGGCGGACGCCGCGGCGCCGATCCAGACGAGGGCGAAAACGAGCAGGCGAAGCGAATACTTGGTCATGCGGCGATATTAACCGCGCTGCGTCATCCTGTCAGGCGCATATCGCCTATCGCGTGCGCGCCAGTAGCTACTATGCAAAAAAAAAGAGCCGGTGTCGCCACCGGCTCTTTATACGACCCTTTTCGAGCCTGCCCTAACGGACCCGCTCGATCACCGTCGCGATGCCCTGGCCCATGCCGATACACATGGTGGCCAGGCCCATGGTGGCATCCTTGTCTTCCAGGATATGCGCCAGCGCGCCGGTGATGCGTGCACCCGAGGTACCCAGCGGGTGGCCCAGGGCGATGGCACCGCCACGAACGTTGATCACGTCCTGGCGATCTTCGATACCGAGTTCTTTGAGCACCGCCAGGCTTTGTGCCGCAAACGCCTCGTTGAGCTCGAAATAGTCGATATCAGAGAGACTTACGCCAGCACGCTCGAGCGCTTTCTTGCTCGCCGGCACCGGACCGCGACCCATCACCGAAGGATCGCAGCCGGCCACGGCCATGCCGCGGATACGGGCCATCGGCTTGAGACCCAGTTCCTGGGCCTTGCCTGCCGACATGACCAGCACGGCAGCCGCACCGTCGGAAATGGCGGAGGAGTTGCCGGCCGTGACCGTGCCGCCGCGCGGATTGAACGCCGGACGCAGCGAGCCCAGGCCTTCCATGCTGGCATCGGCCCGCACCACTTCGTCGCGTTTGGCCATGAACATATGGCCGTCGGCGTCGTAGCCCTTGACCGGCACGATTTCGTCGTCGAACTCGCCTTCGACGTTGGCCCGGTGCGCCCGCTGATGCGAGTTCAGCGCGAACGTGTCCTGGGCTTCACGATCGATGCTGTGGATGTTGGCCAGCATTTCCGCGGTCAGGCCCATCATCGCCGCAGGCTTGGCGACGTGCTTGGACAACTGCGGGGCGATATCGACGTTGTAGTCCATGGGCACATGGCCCATGTGCTCGACGCCACCGCAGATGAAGATCCCGTCGATCCCGGCGGCGATCTGACCCACCGCCGTATGAATCGACTGCATGGAGGAACCGCACAGGCGGTTGACCGTCTGGCCGGCGACCGCATGCGGCAGCCCCGCCAGCAGGGCGGCGTTGCGGCCGATGTTGAGCCCCTGCTCCTTGGTCTGCTGCACGCAGCCCCAGATTACGTCTTCGACGGTTTCCGGGTCGATCGCCGAATTACGTTCCAGCAACGCTTTCATCAGCGCTGCCGACAGCTCTTCGGCACGGGTGTTGCGGAACATGCCGCCCTTGGAGCGGCCCATCGCGGTACGTACCGCATCAACTATCACAATGTCTTGCTTGGCAATGTCTTGCATGATTTTCTCTCGAAACTGGTTGAGCCGAACGCCTTACTGTCCGAAGTACGTTTCGCCGTTGGCGGCCATTTCCCGCATGCGCTCGGTGGGCTCGTAGAGCTTGCCGAGATGGCTGTACTGGTCGGCCTTGTCACAGACCGTAGCCAGCCCCTGGGCATCGGCGTACTTGAGTGCGCCACCGCGGAACGGCGGAAAGCCCAGGCCCATGATCAGGCCCATATCGACCTCGTTCGGGGTTTCGGCAATGCCTTCCTCGAGCGCACGGGCGGCCTCGATGATCAGCGGAATCATCATGCGATCGATGATCTCGTCGGCCTCGAAGTCCTTCTGGCCGTCCTTCTGGACGCTGGCGACCAGCTCATAGGCCTTGTCGTCCTGAACCTTCTTGGGACGGCCCTTCTTGTCCTTTTCGTACTTGTAATAACCGGCGCCGCTTTTCTGACCGAGCCGGTCGTTTTCGACCATGACGTCCAGCGACGACTTGCCTTCGTTCGACATACGGTCGGGATAGCCTTCGGCCAGCACTTCCTCGACGTGCTGGGACGTATCCATGCCGACCACGTCGGACAGATAAGCCGGGCCCATGGGCCAACCGAACTTCTCCATGACCTTGTCGATCTTGGCGAAGTCCGCGCCGTCGGTGATCAGCTGCTGGAAGCCGAAGAAGTACGGGAACAGGATACGGTTAACCAGAAAGCCGGGGCAGTCGTTGACCACGATCGGCGTCTTGCCCAGCCGATGCGCGTAATCGACGATGGTAGCGATCGCTTCTTCCGAGCTCTTCTCGCCCTTGATCACTTCAACCAGCGGCATCTTGTGCACGGGGTTGAAGAAATGCATGCCCAGGAAGTTCTCGGGGCGCTTGAGATCAGCGGCGAGCGTATCGATGGAAATACTCGAAGTATTCGACGCAAGTATCGTCTTTTCCGAGACTTTTTCTTCTGTCTCGGCAAGCACGCTCTTCTTGATCTTCGGGTTCTCGACCACGGCTTCAATCACCGCATCGACGTTGCCGAAGTCGCCATAGGTTAGCGTCGGGCGGATACGCGACATGCCCTCGGCCATTTTGGCGGTGTCCATCTTGCCGCGTTCGACGCCCTTGGAGAAATGCTTGGCCGCTTCCTCCAGACCCTGCTCGATGGCCTCTTCCTTGATGTCCTTCATCAGGATCGGCACGCCCTTGTAGGCGCTCTGGTAGGCGATACCGCCGCCCATGATGCCGGCACCCAGTACCGCGGCCTGCTCGATGGTGTGGGCGATCTTGCCGTATTTCTTGCCCTTCTTCTTGATCAGCTGGTCGTTGAGGAACAGCTGAATGAGGGCAGCGGCTTCGGTCGTCTTAGCCAGCTTGATGAAACCCTCGGTTTCTTCCTTGATGGCCGCGTCGCGCTCCATGCTCGCGGCCTTGGCCATGCGGTCGATGGCTTCGATCGGTGCCGGGTACATGCCCTTGGTCTGGCCCAGGACGTAGCCCTTGGACGTCTGGAACGTCATCGCGGCTTCGGTCTTGTTGAGCTTGAGCGGTGCTTTCTTTTCGGCCTTGCGAGCCTTCCAGTCGAACTCGCCGGCGATGGCGCGATCGAGCAGATCGCGCGCCGCGGCTTCGAGCTCGTCCTCGGCCACGACGGCGTCGACCATGCCCGCCTTGAAAGCCTTGTCGGCCCGGCGCGGGTTGCCGTCAGCGATCCATTCAATCGCGTTGTCGGCGCCGATCAGACGCGGTGTACGCACGGTGCCGCCAAAACCGGGATAGATGCCCAGCTTCGTTTCGGGGAAGCCGATCTGGGCCTTCTCGCCCATCACCCGGTAATCGGTGGACAGGCACATTTCCAGACCGCCGCCCAGCGCCATGCCGTTGATGGCGGTCACGCTCGGGAAATCCAGATCCTCGATGGTCGAGAACATGCGGTTGGCATCGGCCATCCACTCGCGCATCTCGTCGTCGGAGGCCTTGAAGCGCTCGCCGAATTCCATGATGTCGGCGCCGACGATGAAGGCCGGCTTGGCGGATTTGACCAGCAGCCCCTTCACGTCGTCGGCGTGAGCCAGCGCCTTCGCGGCCTCGTTGAGATCGTTGATGGTGGCCTGGTCGAACTTGTTGACCGATTGTTCGCGTGCATCGAAACACAGCACGGCGATCCCGTCGGTGACGTCCACCGACAGTTTTGATCCCTCATAAAGCATGGATGCTGACTCCATATAAGATGAACATTGCCCCGACCGCCCAATGCGGCCAGGCCTTGGAACTCGTGGCGATACGGTAGCGTACTGTCGGTGGCGCCACAATCGTAACGGCTGCCATGCCGCCGACGGACAGGCAACGTCGAGGCACCCTATTTCGTAACATTGCGCAGTGTTTTTGACAGTCTGCGCGGCGCGTGGTTATCTACGTTTTCCTTTTAATGCAAGGCGAACTCAGGTCATGGCGAAATCCGACAACCGCATCAGCAAACTGCGCAAGGATGTCGATAAGCTGCGCAAGAACTATACGGGCGCATTCACCTCCGCCAATCGCGCGGTCTACGATGGCATCGAGCAACTCGCCGAGCACGAACTCGCGGCGCTCAAGACCCACTACGAGGAAGCGATCAAGAGCCTCAAGACACTGCGCAAGGGTGGCGCACCGCGCGAGCTGGCCGTGGCCCAGCTGCAGCTGATTCAGGACACCATTGACCGGATCATGAATAACGCTCGCGAGAGCATGGCGATCCTCGACGGCACGCGCGCCAAGATCAACGAAGAGATCCGCCGCAATCTCGAAGGCAGCCAGCAGATTGCACAGGATGCCGCCACCCAGGCCAAGGCCGAGGCGAAGACCGAGGCAACCCAGGCCAAAAAGCGCAAGACGCAGGCCAAACGCAAGACCGGTCAGGCCGCCAGCACCGCCAAGGCAAAGGCCAGCAGCGCTGCATCCAAGGCCGAATCGGCGGCGGACGAGGCCACGGCAAAAGCCGAAAGCGCTGCGCCGACCAAGGCGAAGAGCACCGCCAAGAAGCGCAGCAGCTCAGCGAAGTCTGCGACCAGCGGCACGAAGAGTCGCGCCAGCACGAGCAAGCGCAGCGCCTCGACGGGTTCGGGCAGCGCCAAGAAGAGCACGGCCGCAAGCAAGTCCGGCACCGCCAAGAGCGGCACCCGCAAATCGACGACCACGCGCAAGCGTAGCGCCAGCAGCGGCACGGCCAGCAAACAGGCCAGCGGCTCAACCAAGCCCAGCACGTCCTCGAACACTGCCAGCAGCTCGACCAGCGGTAGCGGCTCGACCAGCGGCTCAAGTTCGAATACCGGCTCGACCTCCGGCTCTGGCAACGACAACGCCAGCTCCAATTCGGGCTCTAGCTCCAGTTCAAGCTAAATCGGGTATCCTTTTGCCCACCGGGCCGCTCTCTACGGGGGCGGCCTTTTTTATTGGCGCCGCGCCAGGCCCCCGATCGCTCGGGCCACCTGACGGCTGGCACCGGTATCTTTCTTTGTTCCGGTTCGTTGCGAATGCTCGATCTTGCCGATAGCACCCAGCTTCTGCGCCTGCTGGCCGAGCCCACCCGGCTGCGGCTGTTGCTGCTGCTTATCGACCAGCCGATGACGGTCGCGGAACTCACCAACGTCACCCAGCTCACCCAGAGCCGCGTATCGAGCCATCTGGCACGGCTGCGCGAAGCCGAACTGGTGCAGGATCGCGCGGTGGCGAACGCCCGTTTCTACAGCGTGGACGTCAAACGCTGGCACCACGATATGCGTCCGCTCTGGGGGGCGCTGCTGGATACCCTGGACGATGCCGTGGTGCATCGCGACCGCGAGCATGCAGCAGCGATCGTGCGCCAGCGCACGGCGCGCAGCAGCTGGGTGGAGTCGGTCGCGGGCAGCATGGAACGCCAGTATTCGCCGGGTCGAACCTGGGAAGCCATGAGCCGTGCGCTCATCGAACTGCTCGAACTGGGCGATGTCCTCGATATCGCCTCGGGCGACGGCGTACTTGCCGAACTACTCTGCCGACGCGCCCGCCACGTGACCTGTGTCGATCGCAGCGCAGCGGTCATCGATGCCGCACGTACCCGCCTGAGCCAACAGACCAACGTGGGTTTTCGAATCGGCGACATGCATGCGCTGCCGTTCGACGACGCCAGCTTCGACCAGGCCTTCTTGCTGCATGCGTTAAGCTACAGCGAAACACCCGAAACCGCGCTGACCGAAGCCGCCCGCATCCTGCGCCCCGGCGGGCGCCTGACGCTGGCCACCATCGGCCGACACGAACATGCGTCGACGGTCGCCGCCTACGACCACGTCAACCTCGGCTTCGAGGTCGCCCAGCTGAGCACATGGCTCGAAACCGCGGGCCTGCAGGTACATGACTGTGCCCAGCGCGCGCGCGAGCCGCAGCCACCCTATTTCCGAGTGATCACCGCCAGTGCGAGCAAGCCATGACTGAACAATCGTCGCGCCGCCTGTCGCGCCTGATCGCGGGCGCGATCTGGGGCACGCTGCTGGTGGCGGCGCTGGTCTGGATCTATGTTCAGGATCTGTCGATTCGCGAGATCATGCGCCTGGTCTACGAGTACGTGGTGGACAACCCGTTCGCACCGCTGGCCTATATCGTGATCTACGGGCTGCGTTCGCTGACCTTCTTCCCGGCGATGTGGCTGACCATCGCGGCCGGCAGCCTGTTTGGCTTCGGGCCCGGCCTGGTCTATGCGCTGATCGGCGAGAATCTATCCGCCAACATCGCCTATTTCATGGCCCGCTTCTTTCGCAGCGAAGAACACGCCCAGGACCACAAGAACCCCCGTATCGCCGCGTTCCGCCGGCTGCTCGTCGAGCAGGCCTTCCCTACCACGGTGGTTCTGCGCGCCTCGTTTCTGCCGTTTGACCTCGTCAACTACGCCTGCGGGCTGCTGCGCGTGCCGTGGGTGCCCTACTTTCTGGCCAGCGTCATCGGCATGCTGCCGCCCATGATTACGTTCGTGAGCTTCGGCGCGACCGTCAACCTTCCCGATCTGCTCGCGCAGCAGACGTTCTCGCCCGAGCAACTCATTGACGCGAAACAGCTGATGATTTCGGGCGGGCTGCTGGTGGCCAGCGCCGTGATCGCCTTTTTCGCGCATCGACGCCGCAAGACGCTCGCGGCCCGGGCCGAACGCCGGGCCGCCGCCGATTCCGATTGACGGGAACCCGGGCGCTTTGTAGCCTTCAGACAAGCAACTTTTTTCGGGGACCGCGTGCGCTATTTGCTCGGGCTGATCATCGGCGCTGCCACCCTGTGGCTGCTACTGTCGGGCGTTTACAAGCCCATCGTGCTTGGCCTGGGCGGCTTTTCGGTGCTGTTCTGTGCCTATGTATGCCATCGCATGGGCATTGTCGACCGCGAGAGCGTGCCTTTGCATCTGCTTGCTCGCCTGCCGCTGTATGCGCTCTGGCTGGGCGGCGAAATCGCGAAATCCAACTGGGATGTCGCCAAACGCATCGTGTTGCCGGAGCGTCGTATCTCGCCGACGATCGTGCGCCTGCGCGCCCATCAGTCGAGCGAGCTCGGCCAGGCGATCTTCGCCAACTCGATCACTCTGACGCCCGGCACGGTGACCGTGGCGCTGCGAAGCGGTGACGCCATCGTGCATGCAATAACCGAAGACAACGCCACGGATATGGAAGGCGGCGACATGGACCAGCGCGTGCGCCGGCTCGAACGTCCCTTCGGCGCGCCCGCACGCCGCGAGGAGACCCCATGATGTTTCTCGTCGCCATCATCGCCATTGTCGTCACCATGCTGCTGATTCTGGTGCGCGCCCTGCTCGGGCCCACGGTCTACGACCGCATCCTGGCCATCAATCTGTTCGGCACCAAGACCGTGCTGTTCGTGGCGGTGCTGGGCTTTCTCAACGGCCGGCCGGAGTTTCTCGATCTCGGCCTGATCTACGCGCTGATCAATTTCATCGGCACGGTGACGGTGCTCAAGTTCATGCAGTACGGCGATCTCGGCTGGGAAGCCGCGAGCAAGGAAAAGCCCGATGTATGAACCGGCCCGTTCTTACCGCACCGTCCTGCGGGTTCTGGGATGAATGCGCTTATCGATACCGCGAGCTGGATTTTGCTCGCAGGCGGCGCGTTGTTCAGCGTGATTGGCGGTATCGGCATGCTGCGCATGCCCGATTTCTATACGCGCATGCATGCGGCTTCGGTCACCGATACCGCCGGCATGATCCTGATGCTTGCCGGGCTGATGCTACAGGCGGGTCTTACGCTCGTGACCGCGAAGCTCGTATTCGTGATGCTGTTTTTGCTGATCACCAGCCCGACCGCGACCCATGCCCTGGCCCGTGCCGCGCTCGAAGACGGGATCGAGCCGCAAGTCGATCACGACAAGCGTTGATGCCTGCGCCGACCGATAACCGCCGGGCGTTCGTTGACGCCCGCCACCCCGGCCTGCGGATTACGGTCCGTGCGCTGCACGGGGCGTGGTGTAGCATGAGACCGTCGCCACGCCAGCACCCCGTGACGAAGCGTTCGTCGCCGCGGTTCACCGACAACAGGATTGCCAAGTGACCACGGATATCGCGCTCAACATCGTTCTGCTGAGCTTCATGGCTATCGTCGGCATGGCGATCGCACGGCTGCGCAACCTGTTCCCGGTAGCCATGCTCACCGGGCTGTACAGCCTGCTCTCGGCCAGCCTGTTCACGCTGCTCGACGCCGTCGATGTCGCGCTTACCGAGGCCGCCGTCGGCGCCGGTGTGACCACCGTGCTGTTCCTGGCAACCTTCGGCCTGACGCGCGCACGCGAAAAGCCGGTACCCCGCTCGCGCACCCTTATTGGCCTGGCGGTCACGATGCTCACCGGGGCGGTGCTGGTGTATGCGAGTCTCGACATGCCCCACTTCGGGTCCGCCGATACCCCGGTGCAGACGCATCCGCTGCGCGATCGCTATCTCAACCAGATGAGCGAAGAGATCGACGTGCCGAACGCGGTAACCGCCGTACTCGGCAGCTATCGTGGCTACGATACGCTGGGTGAGGTCGTGGTGGTGTTCACCGCGGGGATCGGGGTACTGATGTTGCTGGGCGTGGCCTGGCATCGTCCGCGCAAGTCCGACAAGCGAGAACAGTAATGCGTGAACATACCGTCTTGCGGGTGGTCACCAAGGTTCTGATCGCCCCCATCATCCTCTTCGCTCTGTATGTGCAGTTTCATGGCGACTACAGCCCGGGCGGCGGTTTCCAGGCCGGCGTGGTGTTCGCGGCGGCGATCATCCTGTATGCGCTGATCTTCGGCCTGGCCGAGGCGCGGCGCGCGGTATCGCCCAACCTGCTGCGTATCACCGGTGCGCTCGGGGCGCTGATATTCGCCGGCACCGGTGTCTATTCCCTGCTGCGCGGCGGCAACTTTCTCGACTACGACTATCTCGCACACGATGCGGTGCATGGCCAGCACTACGGGCTGTTGCTGGTCGAGTTCGGCGTCGGGCTGACGGTGGTGTCGGTCATTACATCGATCTTCTACGTCTTTGCCGGCCGCGGCCGCCGCAACGACGACGAACAACCGCCCGGGGACGCACGATGAGTCTGGCGTCGATCGCCGATAACTTCTTCGGCCTGTTCAATTACTGGGTGGTCATCGTGCTGATGATGATCGGTTTCTATACCGTCATCTCCCACGACAACCTGGTCAAGAAACTCATCGGTCTGAACCTGTTCCAGACGGCGGTGTTCGTGTTTTATATCAGCATGGGCAAGATCAGCGGTTCGACCGCGCCTATCCTCATGTCGGGCAAGGGCAGCGAAGACGTGCTCTATGCCCATCCGTTACCCCATGTGCTGATCCTGACCGCGATCGTGGTCGGGGTATCCACCACGGCTCTGGGCCTGGCGCTGGTGGTGCGTATCAACGAAGCCTACGGCAGTATCGAGGAAGACGACGTTCTCGAGGCCGACTTCGAAACACAGGAAGAAGAAACCGAGGAAGAAGCCGAGCGTACGGCCCGTGCCGAGGCACGCCAGGAGCGCGAAAGCGCCCAGCAGGACCACGACGACGGCCGTGAAGAAGACGAAGCAGACGACGATCGGGAGACGCGCTCGTGATCGAAGCCTTTTTCGCCCAGATGCCGGCCCTGGTCATCGTCCTGCCGTTGCTGGCCGCGCCGATATGCGTGCTGCTGCACCGTGGCGGCCCCTCGTGGTTCGTCTATCTGCTCACGACCTGGGCCTGTTTCGGCCTGGCCTTTCTGCTGTTCGTTCAGGTCAAGATCGGCGGCCCCATCAGCTACGCGATGGGCGGCTGGGCGCCGCCGTTCGGCATCGAGCTGCGACTCGACGCGCTCAACACCGTGGTATTGCTGCTGGTTAGCGGCATCGCCGCGATCAGCAGCGTCTATGCCAAGGCCAGCGTGGCCGCCGAGATCGCCAGTGAACGGGCCTATCTTTTCTATGCTGCCCTGCTGCTGTGCTTCTGTGGCCTGGCCGGCATCACCGTCACCGGCGACGCATTCAACCTGTTCGTGTTCCTGGAGATTTCATCGCTGTCTTCGTACGCGCTGATCGCGATGGGCTCGAAGCGCCGGGCGCTGCTTTCGGCTTTTCAATACCTGATCATGGGCACGATCGGCGGCACCTTTCTGCTGATTGGCATCGGTTTTCTGTACATGATGACCGGCAGCCTCAACATGGCCGATATCGCCGCCCGCCTGCCGGCGGTTGCCGATACGCGAACCGTGGAAGCAGGACTGGCCTTCATCGTGGTCGGCACCAGTCTCAAGTTCGCGCTATTCCCGGTTCATGTCTGGCTGCCCAACGCCTATACCTATGCGCCGTCGAGCGTAAGCGCCTTCATCGCGGCCACGGCCACGAAGGTTGCGGTGTATGCGCTGATGCGCTTTCTGTTCACCGTGTTCGGGGCCGCCTATGCCTTCGACCAGCTGCCGCTGGGCGAGGTGCTGCTGGTCTTGTCGGTCGCCGCGATGCTGTCCGGCTCCATGGCCGCGATCTTCCAGACCGACGTCAAGCGTCTGTTGGCGTGGTCGAGCATCGCCCAGATCGGCTATATCGTGATGGGCTTCGCGCTGGCGAGCACCGCTGGTGTAACGGCGTCGGTGGTCCACATGGTCAATCACGGGCTGATCAAGGGCGCTTTGTTCATGGCCGTGGGCGCGATGTTCTGGCGTCTGCGTACCATCTCGCTCAACGATATCGCAGGCCTTGGGCGGCAGATGCCCATCACGTCGGCAGCGTTCGTGGTCGCCGGGCTTTCACTGATCGGCGTGCCGGCCACCGGCGGTTTCATCAGCAAATGGGTGTTGCTGGAGGCGGTCATGGCCCCCGGTCACTACTGGCTCGCCGCCGCCATTCTGGTGAGTTCGCTCATGGCGCTGATCTATATCGGGCGCGTTGTGGAAGCGCTTTATTTCCGTGAACGCCCCGAGGGACACCCCGCGGTCGGCGAGGCGCCCGTGCTGATGCTGGCGGCGACATGGACTCTCGTGCTCGCCAATATCGCGGTCGGTCTGTATTCGACGCCGCTCGTCGGTGCTGCCGAACGCGCGGCGCGTGCGGTGCTGGGAGACGGCGTATGAGCGCGCAATGGCTTGGCTGGCTGGTCGCTTTTCCGGCGTTGATGAGTTTGCTCGTGGCTGCCTGCGGGCGCTGGCCCAATGTTCGCGAGTCGGTGAGCGTCGCCACGGCGGCCGTGCTGTTTGCCGGCATCGCGCTGTTCATTGATCCGGTCACCGCCGGTGAACGCCCGTCGCTGACGCTGTTCGAAGTGCTGCCCGGCATCGGTCTGACCTTCACGCTCGAACCGCTCGGGCTGCTGTTTGCCCTGGTCGCCTCCGGGCTGTGGCCGCTGACCACGATCTATGCCGCGGGTTACATGCGCGGCAACGAAGAACATGCCCAGACGCGCTTCTTCGTCTGCTTCGCACTCGCGATCTCGGCAGCCATCGGCATTGCCTTCTCGGGCAATCTGCTGACGCTTTTCATCTTTTACGAGATGCTCACGCTGTCGACCTACCCGCTGGTAACGCACCACGGCGATGTCGAATCGCGTAACGGCGGCCGCGTCTATCTGGGGATTTTGCTGACCACGTCGATCGGCTTCTTCCTGCCCGCGATCATCATCACCTACCTGATCACCGGCACCATCACCTTCGATGACGCTGGCCTGTTCGGCGACGCCGGGCTTGGCGTGCTTGCCGTTGGCGCCCTTTATGCGCTGTTTCTTTACGGCACCGGCAAGGCCGCGCTCATGCCGTTCCACCGCTGGCTGCCGGCAGCGATGGTCGCACCGACGCCGGTTTCGGCACTGCTGCACGCCGTGGCCGTGGTCAAGGCCGGTGTTTTCATCGTGCTCAAGCTCACGGTGTACGTTTTCGGCGTCCAGTTTCTGGCCGATACCGGTGCTTCCGAATTGATGATGTGGGTAGCCGCGTTCACGGTTCTCGGCGCGTCGCTGATCGCGATGACCCGCGACAATCTCAAGGCCCGCCTCGCCTATTCCACGGTCAGCCAGCTGTCGTATATCGTGCTCGGGGCGACCATGGCGTCGAGCTTCGGCATTCTCGGCGGGGGCATGCATATCGCCATGCACGCCTTTGCCAAGATCACGCTGTTCTTCTGCGCGGGGGCGATCTATACCGCGACCCACCGCAAGTACGTCAGCGAGCTGGACGGTCTCGGCTATGCGATGCCGATCACGTTCACCGCGTTTTTCATCGCATCGGTATCGCTGATCGGCATCCCGCCCATGGGCGGCATCTGGAGCAAGTGGTATCTGATGGAAGGGGCGGCCGACTCCGGTCATATCGCCATCATCATGGTTCTGGCGCTGAGTTCGCTGCTCAATATCGTCTATCTGCTGGAAATTCCGACGCGGGCGTTCTTTCACAACCCACGCCCGGATACCCCGCGCAGCTGGCACGAGGCGCCCTGGGCCTGCGTGATTCCGCTATCCATCACCGCGGCCGGTTGTATCGTCTGGTTCTTCTATCCGCTGCCGCTTCTCAAACTGCTTGCGCCGTGGGCGCCGTAGCAATACGAGGTGAATTCGCCATGTTGATCGAACGCAACCCGCAGCAGTACCGCCGGCCAAGTACCCTTGCGCGTACCCGCTGGGCGCGCGTGCTCTATGTCGTATGCGCGCTCACCCTCGTACCCAGCCTGTTCATTCATCCGCACGCAGAGTTCGGTTTTGCGGAAATGCCCGCATTCCACGCCCTGCTGGCGTTCGTGACCGGCGTTGTGCTGGTACTGGCTGCCATCCTGCTGCGCCGCCTGATCATGCGCGGCGAAGACTACTACGAGCACCGCACCTGACATGCTCCCTGCCTGGTTGAACAACCCGGGGATGCTGCTGATTATCGCCGGCAGCGTGATTCCCCTACTGCCCTACCGCCTGCGTATGGTCGTACTGCTGGGCGCGCCTGCTGCGAGCCTGCTCTGGCTCTGGCAGATCCCGCTCGGCACCACCACCACGATGGCGCTGCTCGACTACACGCTGACCCCCATGCGCGTCGACGGCCTCGCCTTCACCTTCGGGGTGATCTTCAACGTGGCCGCCTTCCTGTCTGGCGTGTACATGTGGCATACCCACAGCCGCCTGGAGCCGGCGGCCGCGCTGATCTATGCCGGCTCGGCGCTGGGCGCGGTGCTCGCGGGCGATCTGATCACGCTATTCATGTTCTGGGAGGTCACCGCGATTGCCTCGGCGCTGCTGCTGGTGATTCGCGGGCTGCGTGACGCCATGATCGTGGCCCGGCGCTACCTGCTGGTACAGATCGGCTCGGGCCTGTTCCTGATGGGCGGGGCCGCGATCTATATCCATGCCACCGGCGATATCGCCTTCGGCCACATCGGCCTGGATGCGCCCGGCGGCTGGCTGATCCTGTTGGCCTTCGGCATCAAGGCGGCCTTTCCCTTGCTGCATAACTGGCTGCAGGATGCCTATCCCTCGGCCAGCGCCACCGGCACGGTGGTCCTGTCGGCCTTCACGACCAAGATGGCCATCTATGCCCTGGCCCGCGGCTATGCGGGCACGGATCTGCTGATCCCGATCGGCGCGGTGATGACGATATTCCCAATCGTCTACGCCATGCTTGCCAACGACCTGCGGCGGGTACTGTCCTACAGCCTGAACGTGCAGCTCGGCTTCATGGTGGTGGCCGTGGGTATCGGCACCGAGCTGGCGCTCAACGGCGCTGCGGCCCATGCCGTGACCCATATTCTGTACAAGGCGCTGTTGTTCATGTCCATCGGCGCCGTGCTGCACCAGACCGGGCACGTACGAGCGACCGAACTCGGCGGGCTGGCCCGCCAGATGCCCTGGACGACGGCGTTCTGCGTTATTGGTGCCGCCTCTATCAGCGCCTTTCCATTCATGGCGGGCTTTGTCAGCAAGTCTCTGATTCTCAAGGCAGTGGCCTACGAACACTGGCCCGGAATCTGGATCACGCTCACGGCAGCCTCGGCCGGCGCGTTGCTGTATGTCGGCATCAAGATTCCCTACTTCGCGTTTTTCGCGCCCAACGATCAGATCGAATGCAAGGAAGCGCCGCTCAACATGCGTCTGGCCATGGGCTTGACCGCGATCGCCTGTATCGCCCTCGGCCTGGTGCCTTCGCTGCTGTATTCGATCCTGCCCTATCCGGTCGACTACAACCCGTATACGGCCAGCCATATCGTCAGCCAGCTGCAGCTGCTCGCGTTCTCGGCGCTGGTATTCTGGCTGGCCTGGCGGGCCGGGCTATACCCGTTGCCCAAGCGTGCCGTGCACCTGGATACCGACTGGGTCTATCGCATGCTGCTGCCCCGCTTCGGCTATGTGGCGGAACGCGTCTATCACGCCGTGCTGGCCAAGTTCGGCAGCGGCATGAACAACGTGACCGACCGCGGCATGGGGCGCCTGCGCCTGCGCTATGACGCCCGCGGGGTTATGTCGCGCACCTGGAGCACCGGCTGGATGACGCTCTGGGTCGCCATATTGCTGGTGGTCTATCTGGTGCTCTATTACTGATCGCGAGCGCGGTCCGAGCTGCCCCACCGACAGGGCAGTTCGTGGCAAGGCAAGTTCTGTATAACCTCTTCTAGGCTTCGTCGAGGCTGCGCCACAGGCAGCGATCGCCGCTGGCCTTGGCCAGCATTTCCAGATAGCGCGCGTGGGCGGCCTGCTCCTCGTCGCTGGCCCGCGTGACCCGTGGCCGACCTGCTGCACGGGCCAAATGCTCGGCCAGCCCGGCGGTCGCCATCGCACCGGTTTCGGCGTTGTCTTCGGCGGCCAGCCCGATATCGATCTGGCCGCCCGTCATGGCCAGATAGACATCACCCAGCAACTGCGCGTCGAGCAAGGCGCCGTGCAGTTCGCGGTTGGAGTTGTCGATCTCGAAGCGCTTGCACAGGGCATCCAGGCTGTTGCGCTGCCCCGGGTAGAGCTGGCGTGCCTCGACCAGCGTGTCGATCACCGGCTGGCGGGCTTCCAGGGGTTCATGGGCCGGGTTGACGGTCTTGAACTCGTGATTGAGAAAGCCCAGATCGAACGGCGCGTTGTGGATGATCAGCTCCGCGCCTTCAAGATACTCCGCCAGCGTCTGCGCGATTTCGGCAAAACGCGGCTTGTCGGCAAGAAAATCAAGGGTGATGCCATGCACGTCGATGGCGCCCTGATCGATCTCGCGATCCGGGTGGATATACAGATGCAGATCGTTGCCGGTCAGCCGGCGATTGGCCAGTTCGACACAGCCCACCTCGATGATGCGATGCCCCTGGGCAGGCTCCAGGCCGGTGGTTTCGGTATCGAGAACGATCTGTCGCATAGGCTTTTGCTCGGGTTTGGGTCGGGACGCGTGGCTAGCGCTTCATCTCGTCGATGCCCCGGTTGGCCAGGGCATCCGCGGCTTCGTTGCCGGGATCGCCGCTATGGCCTTTCACCCAGTGCCATTCGATATCGTGGCGCAGGGTGGCTTCGTCCAGGGCACGCCAGAGGTCGTCGTTCTTGACCGGCTTTTTTGCCGCGGTCTTCCACCCGTTGCGCTTCCAGTTGTGCATCCAGCTGGTGATGCCCTGGCGCACGTAGTTGGAGTCGGTATGCAGCTCGACACGACAGGCGCGCTTGAGCGCGTTCAGCGCTTCGATCGCCGCCATCAACTCCATGCGATTGTTGGTGGTATTGGCTTCGCCGCCACACAGTTCGCGCGTATTTTCGCCGTGGCGCAGCAGCGCGCCCCAGCCGCCCGGGCCCGGGTTGCCGCGACAGGCACCGTCGGTATAGATCACTACGGGTTCGCTCATCGGCGGCATTTTACGCGATGCGAGGCCTGTCGCGCCAAGCCTACGGCCGCGCGTTTGCGCGCGCCCGGCAGCGATTTGCGAATAGGTGTATGCGGGGCGACCTGACGCCGTGCGCACAGCCCATAGGCCTGGGCGCACCAGGCGATACAGCGCGCGCTGCGACGATCCTCGCCAACCCGGTGATAGCCGCCGAAGAACGGAAAACCCAGGCCGTAACGCACCAGACGCTCGGGTTCGAACTCGAGCAGTCGCAGCCAATCGTATAGCCGCGAGGCGCTCGGCGGCGCCGAGCAGGGCCTGAAGCGTGGCGCACGCCGTGTCGGCAGGCCCTGGCGCAGTGCCCATAGCGATAACGGGTTGAATGCGAGAATCACCAGCTGGCCACGGGCGTTGAGCACGCGTGCGCACTCACGCAACAGGGCATGCGGCTCGGCAACCTGTTCCAGCGCATGGGTTAGCACCAGCGCATCAACGCTGGCGCTGGCCAGCGGCAGGTGACGACCATCAAACGCAATATCGGCCCGCGTATCCACGCCGAACCCCAGCTGCCACTGACAGAGCGTGCCGGCATGCGCGAGCGTGGCATGCCCATAGCCCCAGCGGCCGATCTGCACACAGCGATACCCGGTGAGGTTGGGTAGCAGCTGGGTCAGTACGCGCCGTTCATACTGCAGGAACAGCCGCGCACGCGGCGTGGCCAGCCACTCCGCAGAATCCGTGTACTTGCCAGGCAGGAATCGAAACAATTGATTTTGCCTCAGGCGGTTGGCAACATTCGCAGATGCTCGAGATCAAAGCACTTCCGGCACTGTCCGACAACTATATCTGGGTGGTCAAAGCTCAGGACAGCGACACGGTCGCCATCGTCGACCCCGGCGAGGCCCGTCCCGTACTGCAATATCTGTCGGAACATGGGCTTGCCGTGGGTGCCTACTTGATTACCCATCATCACGGCGATCACGTCGGCGGCCTCGACGACCTGCTTGGGAAGCATCCCGCGCCGGTCTACGGGCCGGCAGGCGAGGCGGATCGTATTGCGCAGATCACCCAGGCAGTGGCCGGCGGCGATCAATTCGCGCTCGATTTCCTGGGCGCCGATTTCGAAGTGATCGACGTGCCGGGACATACGCTCGGGCATATCGCCTACGTCACCCCGGGCGTGCTGCTGGCCGGCGACGCCCTCTTTCGCGGCGGCTGCGGGCGCGTATTCGAAGGTACCCATGCCCAGATGCAGGCGTCGCTGGCACGTCTGCGTGCGCTGCCCGAGGCCACCGAAGTCTACGGCGGGCACGAGTACACGCAGAAGAATCTGGCGTTCGCGCAGGCCGTCGAACCCGACAACCGCGCGATTGCCACGGTTATTCGCGAAGTCGATGCGCTGCGCGCCAACAACAAACCCACCCTGCCCGGCACCTTGGCCGAAGAACGAGATATCAACCCGTTTCTGCGCTGGGATCAGCCTGACGTGGTCGCGGCTGCACAACAACGCGCCGGCCGGTCGCTGACCGACGCCGGCGAGATTTTTGCCGTATTGCGTGAATGGAAGGATGCCTCTTAAGGCGGGTGGCGCGCTCGCCGCGCTGATCGCCTCGACCACGCTTGTATTTACCGGCTGCGCCACGCAGACGCCCAACCGTGCCCCGGTGCAGGAAACCGTTCGGCCGAGCAGTGCCACGGTCACGCCTGCCGATACTGCACCCGCGGTCGAAACCGACGATGTCGAAATCGAGGACGATTTCGACGAAGACGCGGAAGACGATCTGGAACTGGCCGGCGCCAGCGCAGCGGACTGGCCGGATCCACAGACCGATCTCTGGTCACAGATCCGCAACGGCTTCGAACTCGACGGCTACGGCAAGCGTTATCGCGTGCGCCGCTGGACACAGCAGTTCGCCACCCATCAACGCAATCTCCAGGCCTCGCTGGATCGAGCCCAGCCGTTCCTGTGGCATATCGTGCAGCGGATCGACGAACGTGGCCTGCCGACCGAGCTGGCCCTGCTACCCATCGTGGAAAGCGGCTACGACCCCTCGGCACGCTCGTATATGGGGGCAAGCGGTCTATGGCAGTTCATGCCGGGCACCGCCGACCATATGGGGCTGTCGCGAGACTGGTGGTACGACGGCCGCAACGACGTGATTGCCTCTACCGACGCGGCCCTGTCCTATCTGGACGATCTGCACCGCCGCTACGGCGGCGACTGGTTGCTCGCACTCGCCGCCTACAACGCCGGTCCCGGCCGCGTCGACGCGGCCCTTGCGCGCGCGCAGCGCGAAGACCCGGACGCGACCTACTGGGATCTCGAGCTGCCGCTGGAAACCACCGAATACGTGCCCAAGCTGCTCGCGCTGCGCCGCATCATGTTCGCGCCCGAACGTTTCGGTTTCGAATGGCCGACGCTGGATAACACGCCGCGCACACGCGCCGTCGAGCTGCCCGCTCAGACCGAAGTAGCCGTGGCAGCGCGTATGCTCAACATGTCCGAGCAGGATCTGCGCCGTCTCAATCCGGCACTGCAGCGCTGGGCCAGCGCGCCCGGCAGCGGCGCGACGCTACTGGTGCCGGCGGGCAAGGCCGACGCGTTCAAAAAGGCGCTGGCCGAAGCCTCGCCAAGCATGCTGGTGCAACGCAGCACCCATACCTACACGGTTCGACGCGGCGACGTGCTGGGCTCGATCGCAGCACGATACAACATGAGCGTGGCCGCCCTGCGCCAGGCCAACCGCCTGCGCGGCGATCGCATCCGGGTAGGTCAGAAGCTCACGGTTCCGCGCGCCGGTGATGCCGGCGACCCGGCCCCGGTGGCCGAACCCGCGGAAACCTATGTCGTGCAAACCGGCGATTCACTCTGGGAGATCGCGCAGCGCTACAACGTCGATGTAGCGGCGATGCGCAGCAGCAACCCGGGCGTGAGCGCCTCGCTGAGCCCGGGCCAGAAACTCACCATCCCCGGCTCGGCGTCGCCGCCCGCCCCCAGCACGCATATCGTCAAAAACGGCGACTCGCTCTGGGACATTGCCAACGCCAACGATGTAACCGTGGCCGACCTGCGCCGCTGGAACCGGCTGGAACCGAATACGCGGCTGCAGCCAGGGCAATCGATTGCCGTTGATGGCCCCGCGCCGTTGCCGGACTTCTACGAGGTCGAGACGGGCGACTCGCTGTGGTCCATCGCCGCACGTTTTTCGATGCAGGTAACCACCCTGCGCAGCTTGAACGATATGTCGTCGGGGAGCACCATTCGTCCAGGACAGCGGTTGCGCCTGCAGCCCGTGTCTTCGAGTTGATGGCAACCCGTTCGGCTTGACGCTTAGAGGAGAAGACATGGGATTTCTAGAAGGCAAGAAAGCAGTCATTACGGGCCTGGCCAGCGAGCGGTCGATTGCCTACGGCATCGCTCAGGCCATGCGCGCCCAGGGCGCCGAGCTCGCCCTGACCTATCAGGGCGACAAGCTCAAACCGCGGGTGGACAAGATGGCCGAGGAACTCGGCGCATCGATCGTACTGCCTCTGGACGTGACCCAGGACGAACAGATCGATGGCCTGTTTACATCGCTGAGCGAACACTGGTCGCAGATCGATATCCTGGTGCATGCGATCGGGTTCGCGCCGCGTGAGGCGCTCAACGGCAGCTATCTCGACACGCTTACCCGTGAAGCGGCCAACATCAGCCACGATATCAGCGCCTACAGCTTCGCGGCGCTGGCCAAGGCCGGGCGTTCGATGCTGTCGGAGCGCGCATCGCTGATCACGCTCACATATCTGGGCTCGACTCACGTCATGCCCGGTTACAACATCATGGGCCCGGCCAAGGCCAGCCTTGAGTCGAGCATGCGCTTCATGGCCGCCGAACTGGGTGCCCAGGGCATACGCGTGAACGCCATCTCGGCCGGGCCGATCAAGACCCTGGCAGCGGCCGGTATTCGCGGCTTTCGCGACATGCTCTCGCATGCGCGCGACGGCGCGCCTTTGCGTCGCAACGTGACCCAGGAAGAAGTCGGCAACGCGGCTGCCTTCCTCGGTTCGGACCTGGCATCCGGCATCACCGGCGAAGTGTTGTACGTCGACGCGGGTTATCACATCATGGGCGCTACCGCGGGCGCGTAAGCGGCCAACCCTCGACAAATGGAAAAAGCGGCCAACCGGCCGCTTTTTTTTGCCCGTCGTGCAAGACGGGCGGCCTGGCACGGCCACGATTCCCCATCCAGGCGCCATATCGCCGTCGGCCTTTCGCCAGCGCGTGCCAACGCAGACCCTGCCAACCACGCGCGCTGAAACCCGGACATAAAAAAGGCCGCAGCGCTGGATACGCTGCGGCCTTGTCGCATTCGCCGCCTCAAACTAGCACAGCGATCAGGCGACTCGGATCAGTTGATACGATCCTCGTTCACCTCGATATCGGTCTGGGCGCGCAGGTACTGGCCCAGCACCGCGTATTCGAGACCGGCGATGTACTCGCGCTGCTGACTGGCAAAGCGTTCGCGCGGGGTACCCGCCTCGTTCGCGGGCGCCTCCCTTACAGCATCCACCGCCACCAGCGCGACGCGACCGTCACGGGTCGCGGTCACCCGGTAGCCGGGGCTGTCTTCGCTGGGCTGCGGGATGTTGAAGGCCGCCTCCAGAATGCGCGGGTCGATATCGCGGTTCGAACGCTGTACGAAGCCCTTCTGCTCGAATGTGGCACCGCTTTCCTGTGCCAGCGCAGACAGCGCCGTACCCGACTTCACCTTGTCCAGAGCTGCGTTGGCGGCGTCCTGGGCCTTCTGGCTCGCCTGCCGGGCAATCACGCGATCACGAATATCATTCTTGACTTCATCCAGCGGCCGACGCTTGGCCGCTTCATGTTCGGCTACACGTACCACCACCTGACGCTCGGCACCGAGCTGAATAGGCGTGCTGTTGAGCTTGTCCTTGAGCACCGCGTCGGTGAACGCCGCCTTGCGAACCGCGTCGTACTGGCCGATACCCGGCCCTTCATCGCGTGTGATCCATTCGGTCGTCTGAATCTCCAGGCCCAGCTCGTTGGCCAGCGTATCGAGATCGTTGGGCGCTTCATAGGCAAGCGATTCAAGCCGGCTACGCTTGTCAGCGAACGCCTGCTGCGCCTGCTGCGTGCTCGCCATCGCCTTGAGCCGAGACTGGACTTCGGGATCGTCGAAAGCCGGCTCGCTGGCCGCCGTAACGTTCGCCAGATGCACGAGATACCACGCCTGGGCACCCTTGACCGGCGTGGACGTCTGACCGGGCTCCAAGTCGAACAGCGCCTCGGCTACGGCCTGTGGCAAATCAGCGCGGGCGGCGTTGTCGATGGCTTCGTAATCGCTGTCCTCACCGGCATCAGCACGGGTTTCAAGATCGTCGGACCCGCTCGCCAGCGCCTGAATCTTATCGCGTGCTGCGTCGGCGTCGTCGCCGATGGGCACCCGTACAAAACCGCCGCTGCGGCGCTCGGGCTGGCCGAACTGCTGCTTGTTGTCTTCGAACAGGGTACGCAGCGTCTGTTCGTCCGGCTCCCCGGCGTCGGCGGTGGCATTACTGCGATCAAGCGACACGTAGCGCAGCTTGACCCGCTCCGGGCGTTTGAAGGCGTCCGGATGTTCGTCGTAATAACTCTGAATCTGGGCATCGTCCACGTCGATGCTGTCGCGATAACTCGCGGGATCGAACGCCAGATAGCGCAACTGCCGCTGCTGGTTGGCCAGTCGATAAGACTGGTCTACTTCGGCAGGCGCCGCGAACGCGCTCTGCGTGATTTCGCCGCGCAGCTGCTGGCTGACCAGGTCCTGGCGCAGGCTGGCTTCATACTGGGCGGGCGCAATGCCTGCCTGGGCCAACAGCGCGCGATAGCGCTGGTTGGAAAACTCGCCGTTCTGCTGGAACTGCGGATTGCCGCGGATCGCGCCGAGCAACGCCCGATCGGTGACGCGATAGCCCGCCTGCTGGGCGTACTGGTCCATCACCTCGCGGTTGATCAGACCGTCCAGCACCGTCTGGCGCAGCCGCTGCGGGTCGAGAATGCTGGGATCGAAGTTGTCGCCCATCATCTGGCGCAGCCGCTGGTAACGCTGCTGATACGCGTTCTCCAGCTGATTACGGGTGATATCCGTACCGCCCACATTGGCAACGACGGGATCCGCCGAAGGGGTGAAGTATGAACCGATCCCCCACACACCGAAAACCAGCGTGATGACGGCAACGACGACATAGGCCAAGGGGCCGCTGGCGTTGTCGCGGATTCTCTGCAGCATTGATCGCGCTCCGGCGGATGGAATATTTCAAACGCAGCACCAAGCCCTGCCCTGTGCGCGCTTTATGCGAAGCCGCCATTGTGCCGCATACGCGACGCCCATGGGAGGCCCGACCTGCAACATCGGCCGCGAATCGCTCGCCAAGAACGACACGCATAAAAAAAGGCCCTCCGGAGAGGGCCTTCATTCTGTCCAGGCCAACGCGCACGTCGACAAAGACTGGCGGAGCGGACGGGACTCGAACCCGCGACCTCCGGCGTGACAGGCCGGCATTCTAACCAGCTGAACTACCGCTCCTGACCTATGGCTGGCCGGCTACCGATGCGATGCACCGCGAAACCTGCCCCAGCACTCATACAACAAAGAACAAAAAAGACCCTCGAAACGAGAGGGTCTTTTAGTGTCCTGGCCGACGCGTACGTCGACACGGATTGGCGGAGCGGACGGGACTCGAACCCGCGACCTCCGGCGTGACAGGCCGGCATTCTAACCAGCTGAACTACCGCTCCGAAACTTTATCGTGGTGGGTGCTGACGGATTCGAACCGCCGACATTCGCCGTGTAAAGGCGACGCTCTACCAACTGAGCTAAGCACCCTCTCCGGCGTGTTCGGTGTAACCGTTCACCCAGCGAAGGGGCGCTAGTTTACAGCGTCTTTCAACGCTTTACCAGCCTTAAAGCCGGGCGTTTTGCCGGCCGGGATCGTGATCGACTGACCGGTCTTGGGGTTGCGGCCCTGACGAGCGGCGCGCTCGCGCACAGAGAACACACCAAAGCCGACCAGCGACACCTTATCGCCTTTTTTCAGGGCGTCGGTCACGGCGTCGATCATGGCGTCCACGGCACGCGAGGCGTCGGCCTTGGACAGATCAGCGTCATCGGCGACCGCGTCGACTAGTTCGGTTTTGTTCATAGCAAGTATCCCCTGAGGAATGAAACGAAAATTCTATGTAGTGCCGACCGAGTCGGCACCTTGGCATACGCCCGATCGCGAACGCGTCGCCAACCTTGCGTGCTCACGGCGGCGTTTTCAACGCCGGACCGCGAGCAATAAGCCGCTTTTATACCAAGCGGCTGTTTGTACCGTCAACAAAGGCTTAGCCCTGATCACGGGATGCTGTCACGAGACCACTAATGCGCCCGCAGGCCGGCCGGATCGCTCTTGCCCGGCGCATCCGCGGCAGCGGCATCGTCGGCAAGCGGCTGGGGCTGACGCGTGAGCGCAATTTCGAGCACCTCGTCGATCTTGCGAACCGGTCGCACATCGAGTCGATTCTTGATGTTCGCCGGTATCTCCGCGAGATCCTTAGTGTTTTCGTGCGGGATAATAACAATTTTAATCCCGCCACGGTGGGCTGCCAGCAGTTTTTCCTTGAGCCCGCCAATGGGCAGCACGTCGCCACGCAGCGTGATTTCACCGGTCATCGCCACATCGGCACGCACCGGAATCTGGGTCAACGCCGAGATCATCGACGTGCACATCCCGATGCCCGCACTGGGCCCATCCTTGGGTGTTGCGCCCTCGGGCACATGAACGTGCAGGTCGGATTTCTGCATGAAATCGCGCTCGATGCCCAGCGTGGCCGCGCGCGAGCGAATGACGGTGAGCGCCGCCTGAATCGATTCCTGCATGACGTCGCCGAGCGAGCCGGTATGCAACGGCTTGCCCTTGCCGGGCACCGCCGCGGACTCGATCGACAGCAGCTCGCCGCCGACTTCCGTCCACGCCAGACCCGTGACCTGGCCCACGCCGTCGGTTTCCTCCGCACGGCCGTAGCGGAACTTGGGCACGCCAAGATACTTGTCGAGGTTGCGCTTGGAGACCTGGACCGAACCATCCTTCTCGGCGCTGATCAACTCCTTGACCACCTTGCGACAGATCTTGCTGATATCCCGCTCGAGATTTCGTACCCCGGCTTCGCGCGTGTAGCGACGAATGACGTCGGTGAGCGCGTTGTCGGAAATAGCCAGCTCTTCGTCCTTCAGGCCGTTCTCCTTCATGGCCTTGGGTACGAGGTAGCGCTCGGCGATATTGACCTTCTCGTCTTCGGTATAGCCCGACAGCCGGATGACTTCCATGCGATCGAGCAACGCCGGCGGGATGTTGAGCGTGTTGGCCGTGCACACGAACATCACCTGCGACAGGTCGTAGTCGACCTCAAGGTAATGGTCACCGAAGCTGTTGTTCTGTTCCGGATCCAGCACCTCCAGCAGCGCCGAGGCCGGGTCGCCGCGGAAGTCCTGGGCCATCTTGTCGACTTCGTCGAGCAGGAACAGCGGATTGCGCACGCCGACCTTGGCCATGTTCTGGATGATCTTGCCCGGCAGCGAGCCGATATAGGTGCGCCGATGGCCGCGGATTTCGGCCTCGTCGCGCACGCCGCCCAGGCTCATGCGCACGAACTCGCGGTTGGTGGCCTTGGCGATCGAACGGCCCAGCGACGTCTTGCCTACGCCCGGCGGGCCGACCAGGCACAGGATCGGGCCCTTGATCTTCTTCACGCGGCTCTGCACTGCGAGGTTTTCGATGATGCGCTCTTTCACCCGCTCCAGGCCGTAGTGGTCGGCGTCGAGCGTTTCCTGCGCGGTCTTGAGATCGATCTTGGTCTTCGAGCGCTTCTTCCACGGCACATCGACCAGCCAGTCGAGATAGTTGCGCACCACCGTGGCTTCCGCCGACATCGGCGACATGCTCTTGAGCTTGTTGAACTCGGTGGTGGCCTTTTTCTTGACCTCTTTGGGCATGCCGACCTTCTCGATCTTCTCTTCGAGTTCGTCGAGATCGTTCGGCGCGTCGTCGATTTCACCCAGCTCTTTCTGGATGGCCTTCATCTGCTCGTTGAGATAGTACTCGCGCTGGCTGCGCTCCATCTGCTGCTTCACGCGGCCGCGGATCTTCTTTTCGATCTGCAGCACCTCGATCTCGGCGTCGGTCTTGGCGACGATGTGTTCGAGGCGTTCCTGCGCGTCCGCAATCTCGAGCACGTCCTGGCGTTCTTCGAGCTTGAGGTTGAGATGGGCAGCGATGGTGTCGGCCAGGCGGCCGATCGAATCCATGCTCGACAGCGAAGGCAGCAGCTCGGCCGGCACCTTCTTGTTGAGCTTTACATAGGACTCGAACGTGGAAATGGCCGAGCGCATGAGCGCATCGGCTTCCGCGCTGTCGTCGGCGGCGTCGTCGATCACGTCCCAGCTGGCCACCAGGCTGCCGTCGGCTTCGTGCAGGTTGTGCAGGCGCGCGCGGTCTGCGCCCTCGACGAGCACCTTGACCGTGCCATCCGGCAGCTTGAGCAGCTGCAGGATCGAGGCGAGCGTGCCGACTTCATAGATATCGTCGGCGCCCGGATCGTCGATATCCGCCGAGCGCTGGGCGACCAGAAGAATCTTCTTGTCTTCCGCCATCGCCGCTTCCAGCGCTGTGATGGACTTTTCGCGGCCGACAAACAGCGGGATCGCCATATGAGGAAAGACGACGACGTCCCGTAGTGGCAGAACAGGTACCAGGGTGTTGTCCGTCATTGGACCCTCGCTTAAAAAGCGGCCGGCATGGTGCCGGCCACTGTGTATTTAACTATCTAGAATGCGGCTGGCTGCGCCGTTTTCAATCAACGCGTGGGCGAGAACCGCATTGCGCGGGACGGCGCCTTGCACGCCGTCCCTGCCGCTTCAGGCGCCCGCCCGGGTCGCATCCGCGTTTTCATAGACGATATACGGCTGGGCATCGCCCTTGACCACCGCCTCGTCGACCACGACCTTGGAGACGTTCTCCATGGCCGGCAGCTCGTACATGACGTCGAGCAGGATCGATTCGAGAATCGTGCGCAGGCCACGAGCGCCGGTCTTGCGTTCCATCGCGCGGTGGGCGATCGCCCGCAGGGCATCATCGCGCAGTTCCAACTCGCAGTCTTCCATTTCGAAGAGCTTGGCATACTGCTTGGTGAGCGCGTTCTTGGGCTCGCGCAGAATCGAGATGAGCGCGGTTTCGTCGAGCTCCTCGAGCGTGGCGATCACCGGCAGACGGCCGACGAACTCCGGGATGAGCCCGTACTTGACCAGATCCTCGGGCTCCACCGTCGCCAGCATGTCGCCGAGCGAACGCTGGTCGTCCTGACCCTTGACCTCGGCCGAGAAGCCGATGCCCGAGCGTCCCTTGCGGGTCTGAATGGTCTTGTCCAGACCGGCGAACGCGCCGCCCACGATGAACAGGATGCCGCCCGTATCCACCTGCAGGAACTCCTGCTGCGGATGCTTGCGCCCGCCCTGCGGCGGCACCGATGCGGTCGTACCCTCGATGAGCTTGAGCAGCGCCTGCTGAACACCCTCGCCCGACACGTCACGGGTAATCGACGGGTTTTCGGACTTGCGCGATATCTTGTCGATTTCGTCGATATAGACGATGCCGCGCTGCGCTTTTTCCACGTCGTAATCGCACTTCTGCAGCAGCTTCTGGATGATGTTTTCCACGTCCTCGCCGACATAGCCGGCTTCGGTGAGCGTGGTCGCATCCGCGATCGCGAACGGCACATCCAGCAGCCGGGCCAGAGTCTCGGCCAACAGCGTCTTGCCGCAGCCGGTCGGCCCGATCATGAGAATATTGGACTTCTGCAGTTCCACTTCGCCTTCGCCGGTTTCGGCATTGAGGCGCTTGTAGTGGTTGTACACGGCCACGGCGAGAATCTTCTTGGCCGACTCCTGACCAATGACGTAATCGTCGAGCACATGCTTGATTTCCTGCGGGCTCGGCAGACCTTTCTTGGACGGCTTGCTCGCCAGTTCCTCGCGCATGATGTCGTTGCACAGATCCACGCACTCGTCGCAGATGAATACCGACGGACCAGCGATCAGCTTGCGAACCTCGTGCTCGCTCTTGCCACAGAACGAGCAATAGAGGGTGCGGCCGGAGTTGGAATTCGAACCGCCGTTGCTGTTGGAGTCTTCCGCCATGTTCTAGGACCTCTTCAGTCTGGGCCTGCCATACACCCTGTATGGCATACCGGATAAACGCTTGTCACGGCTTTGCTGCCGTGGGCGAACAAAGCGCTTACTTGTTCTTATCGGCCGTCTCGCTCGAAAGTGCTGCCCGCGAACTCAACACGCCATCGATCACGCCGTATTCCTTTGCCGATTCCGCGCTCATGAAAAAGTCGCGCTCGGTGTCGTGCTTGATCTTGTCCAGCGGCTGACCGGTGTGATGCGCGAGCACTTCATTGAGCCGTTCACGCGCATGCAGGATTTCCCGGGCGTGGATTTCGATATCCGTGGCCTGGCCCTGGAAGCCGCCCAGCGGCTGGTG